>JALOKS010000004.1 GCA_025456385.1 Thermoanaerobaculales bacterium
CAGCAGGCGATCAAGCTGCTCCAGCTCTCCCGGCTCGAGCTCGAGGAGACGCTCGCGCAGGAGATCCTCGAGAACCCGATGCTCGAGGACGACGAGCCGGCGGAGGAGACCGCCGACGGCGAGCGCGAGCGGCTCGCGGGCGACGACGGAGGGGGCGAGGAGACGCCGGCGGGCGTCGCGGACGACCCGCTGCCGTCCGAGGCGGAGACCTACGCCGACATCGACGTCGAGGCCTTCTTCGCGGACTACCTCGGCGACGCGCGCTCCGAAGGGCCCTCGATGTCGGCGCCGGCGGTCGAGCAGGACAACCGGCTCGAGAACATCGCCTCGGCCGGCGCCGGCCTCTACGACCACCTGCTGTGGCAGCTCCACCTGCTCGACTGCGGGCCGGACGTCCTCGAGGTGTGCGAGTTCATCATCGGCAACCTCGACGAGGACGGCTTCCTGCGCGCCACGGAGGAGGAGATCGTCGAGGGCACGGGTTGCGAGGCGTCCTGTGTGGCGCGCTCACTGGCGATCGTGCGCTCGCTCGACCCGCCGGGCATCGCGGCGGCCGACCTCCAGAGCTGCCTCGCGGCGCAGGTCGAGCACCTGCTGAGCGTCAACCCGGGCCCCCCGGAGTCGGAGATTCTGGAGCGGGCGCGGCTCGCGATCACCGAGCACTGGGACCAGCTCCTGCACCAGCGCTGGGAGCCCCTCGCGGCGGCCCTCGGCATGGCGGAGGTGAGCGAGCTGCGCCCGGTCCTCGACGTCGTGCAGAGCCTGGAAACGAAGCCGGGTCGCGCCTTCGTGCACGACGACAACCAGTACATCGAGCCCGACGTTTACGTCCGCAAGGTCGACGGCGAGTACGTGATCACTCTCAACGACGACGGCCTGCCGCGGCTGCGGCTCAGCTCGCGCTACCAGGACCTCCTGCGGGCGCGCGCTCTCGATCCGCAGGCGAGCGAGTTCCTGCGTGACAAGATGCGCGCGGCCATGTGGCTGATGAAGAGCATCGACCAGCGGCAGCGCACGATCTTCAAGGTCGCGCACAGCATCGTCAGTTTTCAGAGCGACTTCCTCGACCACGGCATCGAGCATCTGCGGCCGATGGTGCTGCGGCAGGTCGCCGAGGACATCGGCATGCACGAGTCCACCATCTCCAGGGTGGTCAGCAACAAGTACATGTACACACCGCGCGGCATGTTCCCGATGAAGTACTTCTTCCACTCCGGGGTGGACTCGGCGCGCGGCGAGAACGTGTCGTCGATGGTGGTCAAGGAGCGGATCCGCAAGCTCGTCGAGGCTGAGGACCCGGAGCACCCGCTCTCGGACTCGAAGATCATGCGGATGCTGCAGAAGGAGGGCATCCGGCTGGCCCGGCGGACCGTCGCCAAGTACCGGGAGGAGATGCTGATCGCGTCGTCCGACAAGCGTAAGAGAGTCTTCTGACGGGAGGGAGGAGCATGAAAGTCGACTACATCGCCCGCAAGGTGACGCTCAGCGACCAGTCGCGCCAGCTCACGGAGAAGAAGCTGGCGAAGATCGCCAAGTACTTCAACGACATTCTCGACATCCGCCTCGAGGTGGAGCTCGAGCGCCACCTGCACATCGTCGACCTCTCGGTCAAGGGCAAGGACTTCGATGTCCAGGCCAGGACGCAGAACAAGGACATGATGGCCGCGATCCAGGAGGCGGTGGACAAGCTAGAGATCCAGGCGCGGCGCGCGAAGGCCCGGCTGAAGGACCACAAGAAGCGCGAGGTCGCCGAAGCCAAGGTGGAGCAGGGCTGGACCGTGGACGTGCTCGAACGGCAGTCGATCGCTTCCGGCGAGCCCCGGATCGTCGAGCGCAGCTCGATCCCGATCAAACCGATGTCGATCGAGGAGGCCGTCCTGCAGCTCGACGAGAGCCGGCAGAGCTTCCTCGTCTTCCGCAACTCCTCCAACGACCGGGTGAACGTGCTCTACCGGCGCGAGGACAGCAACCTGGGGCTGATCACACCCGAGCTCTGATGAAGATCCACAAGCTGATCGAGCCCGGCCACATCTTTCTCGGCCTGGAGGCCACCGACGCGTCGTCGGCCCTGGCCGCCGTGGCGGAGCTGTGGGCGCCGGAGATCGGTCTCGAGCCGCGGCGCGTGGTCGCGGGCCTCCTCGAGCGGGAGGTGCTCGGCTCGACCTCGGTAGGAAACGGGTTCGCGATACCGCACTGCAAGCTTCAGGGTCAACGGGGAATCGCCGTCGCGGTCGCCCGTTTCGAACGCGGCGTTCCCTTCGGCGGCGATGGCCACCCTCCGGTCCAGCTCCTGTTCACGGTTCTGTCGGCGCCCGATCAGCCGGCGGCCCACCTCCAGGTGCTGTCGCAGATCGCGCGCCTGCTCAAGAGGCCCGAGCTGCGGGCCGAGCTCCTGGCCGCCGCCGATCCGCAGTCGCTCGCCGAGGCGATCCGCCGCACCGCCGCTGCGGAGGGGCTGTGACGGCGCCGCTGTCGGTGCCGGTCGCGGCGCTGCTCACGGAGCGCCGCCTGGCGCCGCTCGCCTTCGAGGTCGCGGCGGGCGCGGACGGGCTCGCCACCCGGCTCATCACCAACCCGCGGATCCAGAAGCCCGGCCTCGCGCTCGCCGGCTATCTGCCCTACGTCAAGCCCGGCCGGCTGCAGATCCTCGGCGAGTCGGAGTACGATTTTCTCGCCACCTTCCCGCCCGCAGCTGCCGAGCAGCGGCTGAAGTGTCTGATGGAGCTTGAGATACCCTGCGTCGTCTCGGCCAAGGGCCGGCGGCCGCCGGCGGGCGCGCTGGACGCGGCGAACGCGGCGGGCGTGCCCCTGCTGCTGACCCGCGCAACGACGGCGGAGGCCATCGAGCTGATCTCCGACTACCTCGAGGACTCGCTCGCACCTCGGGTGCAGGTGCACGGCGTGCTGATCGACGTCTTCTCGCTCGGCACCCTCATCCTCGGCGACCCGGGCATCGGCAAGAGCGAGTGCGCTCTGGAGCTCGTCTACCGTGGCCACCGCCTGGTCGCCGACGACACCGTCGTCATCCGGCGAACCCACCACCACGGCCTGCTCGGCCGCCCGCACGAGCTGCTCGAGAACTACCTCGAGCTGCGCGGCGTCGGCATCATCGACGTCCGCAAGCACTTCGGCATGACCGCGACCTCGCCGGCGGTCGAGGTCTCGCTCGTCATCCAGCTCACCAAGCTCACCCCGGAGGCGCGCGAGATGGAGCAGCGCTGGCGGGAGGAGATGATGGAGCGCCCCAGCGCCTGGACCTCGACCGAGGACATACTCGGCGTCGAGGTGCCCAAGTACACGATGGTGGTGGCGCCGGGCCGCGACCTCGCGATCATGGTCGAAACCGCCGTCCGCAAGTGCCTGCTCGCCCAACGCGGGATCCAGGACGAGCGCGGGTTCCTCGACAACATCAATCTGATGGCTCAGGGCGGACGCCGTGACCGGGACTGAAAAGGATTTCAGCGGTCCCTTCGTCATCACCGGGCTCTCGGGCGCCGGCAAGACGGTGCTGAGCCGCAGCCTCGAGGACATCGGCTACCATTGCGTGGACAACATCCCGCTCGAGCTGGTGCCGCTCCTCTTCGCCCGCACCGAAGGGGAGATGGAGCGCCTGGTCGTCGGCCTCGACGTCCGGACCCGCGGGATGATCCAGCTGTTCCCGGAGTTCTACCGCGAGCTGAAGGACACGCACCCCAGCCTGCGCCTGATCTTCGTCGAGGCTTCGCCCGAGGTGCTGCTGCGGCGATTCTCCGTGGCGCGGCGGCCCCACCCCCTGCGCGACCTCACCCTCGAGCGGGCGATCACCGAGGAGCGTGCGGCGATGGCGGAGTTCCGGGAGCTCGCCGACCTGGTGATCGACACCACCAGCTTGTCGCCGCACGACCTCCGACGCCAGGTGCTGATGCTCGGGTCCGGGGACCGGCGGCGGCCGCCGCTGACCGTCGAGGTCCAGAGCTTCTCCTACATGCAGGGGGTGCCGGCGACGGCGAGCCTGGTCTTCGACGTCCGCTTCCTGCCGAACCCGTTCTTCGTGCAGGAGCTGCGCTCCCTGGCGGGTGACGAGCTTCCGGTGCAGGCCTGGCTCGACGCCTACCCGGAGGTGGACGAAGCCATCACCCGCATCCTCGACCTGGTGGGCTTCCTCCTGCCGCGGTACGTCGAGGAGATGAAGACCCAGCTCACCATCGCGCTGGGATGCACCGGCGGCAAGCACCGCTCGGTGTACGTCGCCGAGCGCGTGGCGCGGGCTCTCGGCGAGGCCGGCCACGAGGTCGTCGTCCACCATCGTGACAAGGAACGCTGGAGGTACTCATGATCCCAGTCCTCGTCCTGACTCACGGCAACCTGGCGACCGAGCTGCTGCAGGCGGCTCGGACGATCGATCCCGGTCTGGAGGAGCAGACGGTCGCGATGTCGCTGCCGTGGGACGTGGACTCCGACGAGGCCAGCAGGTCGCTCAAGAAGCAGCTGCGCGAGCTCGACCGGGGGGAGGGGATCCTCGTGCTCACCGACATGTTTGGCGGCACCGCCACCAACCTCGCCCTGCCCTTCCTCGAGCCGGACCGCGTCGAGGTGGTGACGGGGGTCAACCTGCCGATGCTGGTCAAGCTGGGATCCCTCAAGGGGCGCAGCGTGCCCCTGCGCGAGCTCGCGGCCGGCCTCACCGCGGCGGGCCAGAAGAGCATCCAGGTCGCAAGCGAGTTCCTGCACTCCAGGACTTCCCCGAGCTGACCGCGAGACCTCCTTCCGGCACCGCCGGATACAATGACATACGCGACCGCGACCGGGGCGCGGCCCGCAACCAACACGCGAGTGAACGAGCGAGGAGTTGCCAGAGATGACACGGGAGCAGGTGACGATCAGCAACAAGCTCGGGCTCCATGCCCGGGCCGCTGCGAAGCTCGTCCACACCGCGAGCGGCTTCGAGGCCGAGATCTTCATCGGTACCGACCACGAGGAGGTCAACGCGAAGTCGATCCTCGGCATCCTGACGCTCGCCGCGACCAAGGGCACCCCCCTCAACATCCGCGCCGAGGGCGCCGACGAGGAGGCGGCGGTGCGCGCCATCGCGGCGCTGTTCGCCGACAAGTTCGGAGAGGGCCAGTGAGCCGATCGCTGTCGGGTCTCGCGGTCAGCCCGGGGATCGCCATCGGCGAGCCGGTGGTGAACGAGACCCGTCCGATTTCGACCCTTCGGATCACGGTCCCGGCGGAGCAGGTCGACGCCGAGATCCAGCGTTTTCGCGCCGCGGTGGCCGCCACCATCGAGCACATCAAAGAAAACCGCGACCGCGCGGCGCAGCAGATGGGGGAGGAGTACGCCGCCATCTTCGAGGCCCACCAGCTCATCGCCTCGGACCCGACCTTCACCGCCACCGTCGAAGGCGTGATCCGCAGCGAGGAGGTCAACGCCGACTGGGCCATCGACCGGGTGCTGGAGCAGCTGATCTCGCGTTTCGAGGCGCTGCCCGACGAGTACCTCGCCGACCGCAAGCTGGACGTGCTCGACGTGGCGACCCAGATCCTGCGGGCGTTACACGGACTCGACCTGGGCAAGCTGGACCACCTCGAGCGTCCGGTGATCCTGGTCGCCGACGACCTGCCGCCGTCGACCGCGGTGCAGCTGCCGCTCGACAAGATTCTCGGCTTCGCGCTCGAGATGGGGGGCCCGACCTCGCACACGACGATCATCGCCCGTTCACTGGGCATCCCGGTGATCGTCGGCGCGCACGGCGCGTGCGAGCATGCCAAGCGATCGCGGCTGATCGCGCTCGACGCCTTCGAGGGCAAGATCGTCTTCGACCCGAACCCCGCCGACCTCAGCGAGTACGAGTCGCGCCAGCGGGAGTACCAGGGGCAGCAGGCGGCGCTCTTCGAGATGCGGGACCTGCCGACCGTGACCCGCGACGGCCGCGCGATCGAGCTGCACGCCAACATCGAGCTGCCGGCGGAGGTCGAGCAGGCGCTGCGCTGGAATGCCTCCGGCGTCGGGCTGTACCGCTCCGAGTTCCTCTACATGCGCATGAGCCCGGCCCTGCCGAGCGAGAAGCAGCACCTCGAGACCTACCGCGAGATGGTGACCAGGATGGGCGGCAGGCCGGTGACGATCCGCACCTTCGATCTCGGCGGGCGCAAGCTGGCGCGCGAGATCATGGGCGCCGGAACCGAAGCGAACCCGGTTCTCGGCCTGCGCGGCATCCGCCTCTGCTTCTCCAAGCCCGAGTTCTTCCGCGCGCAGCTGCGCGCCCTGCTGCGGGTTGCCGGCGAGTACCCGGCGGGACGGGTGCGCATCCTCTTCCCGCTGATTTCAGGGATCGAGGAGGTCCGCTACGTGCGGCTCCTGGTGGGCGAGATCTCCGCCGAGCTCGCCGCCGCGGGTCACCGGGTGCACGCCGCGGTGCCGCTCGGCGCGATGGTCGAGGTGCCGTCCTCGGCCGTGATGGCGCGGGAGCTCGCGCGCGAGGTCGACTTCATCTCGATCGGCACCAATGACCTCATCCAGTACTCGCTGGCGGTCGACCGCTCCAACAACCTGGTGGCGGACCTCTACAAGCCCAGCAGCCCGGCCGTCCTGCGCCTGATCGCCGAGGTCATCGCCGGCGGCGAGGCGGCGGGGATCGAGGTCTCGATGTGCGGCGAGATGGCCGCCGACCCGCTCATGGTCCCGGTGCTCGTCGGACTGGGGCTGACGAGCTTCAGCATGAACCCGCATGCGATCCCCGTGGTGCGGGCGCTGATCAGGCACCTTTCATATCGGGAGGCGCAGCGCATCGCGCACCGCGCGCTGCAGCTGGTGACCGCCCGCGATGTCGAGGAGCACCTCCTCGAACGCCTTGCGTTCCTGCTGGCCAGGAACAAAATTCACGTGTAGGGGCGCCGATGGGACCACGAGCCGCACGCACCGTCGCCAAACCCTGGGGCCACGAGGAGATCTTCGCCGAGACCGCGGCCTACGTCGGCAAGATCCTCTTCATCCGCGCCGGCGAGGCCCTCAGTCTGCAGTACCACGAGCGCAAGGAGGAGACCCTGCGGGTCCTCGACGGAGAGCTCGAGATGAGCTTCGGTCAGGACGCCGGCAGCCTGTCCTCGCAGCGGATGGTCGCGGGCGACGTGTTTCACGTCGCGCCGGGTGAGCTGCACCGGATGACCGCGCTGAGCGACTGCCGGCTGCTCGAGGTCTCCACCGCCCACCTCGACGACGTGGTGCGGCTCGATGACCGCTACGGGCGCCAGGGAACCAGCGCCCCGTGATAGGGTCGTACTGACGAGGGCGGCGAAGCCGCCGAGGGGGCGCAGATGCGAAATCATCGCGGGAGTGCAGCCGGGCTGGCCTTGCTGCTGACATCGGCCATGGCGGTGGCCGCGGTCGCCGTCGGGAGCGACGACACCCCCACGCCGACACCGACCCCGTCACCGAAACCGAGCCCCACGCCCGCGCCCACGCCGCGGCCGCAGGGAGGGCAGACCCTCGCCGGCATGGCCAAGGACACCACGCTCAAAGGGGGCGGAGACGGCACGCCGATCGTGATCAGCAACGAGAACCTGGCCGAGATGGCGGAGCAGGGCAGCGTGACCTCGGTGACGAGGGGCGGTACCGCGGCCGACGGTCGGAGGCCGGTGCGCCAGGGCAGCGACGTCACCATCGTGGAGCCCGACCCGGAGCACACCGACGAGCGCGAGCGGTACTGGCGCAATCGCTACCGCACGCAGGTCGAGCTGGTGACCTCCCTGCAGCGGCAGGTCGAAGCTCTCGACCGGGAGATCCCCGGCCTGTGGAGAGACTTCTACTCGCGTGACGACCCGGCCTACCGCGACGGCGTCATCAAGCCGCAGCTCGATGCGGCGCTCGCGCAGCGGCAGTCTCTCGACGAGCAGCTCGCCGCCGCCAGGCCACGCCTCGACGAGATCAAGGACCAGGCCCGCAGGGACGGCGGCGAGCCCGGGTGGTTCCGCGACCTGCCCGATCCGCCGCCGCCGCTGCCCGTGAAGACGCCAGGGATCATGCAGAACTGAGGGGTACGGCGCCGCCTTGCGGCAGCCGGGCGGGGCCGCTACACTCGCGCCGGTCGGCCTGAGAAATGCGACTGAGAAGCTATTTCATCGAGACCTGGGGCTGCCAGATGAATCGGCACGACAGCGAGCTGATCGCGGGCCAGCTCCGCGCGCACGGTCTGGCGCCGGCCGTGACGGCTCTGGGTGCCGACCTGGTGGTGCTCAACACCTGCTCGGTGCGGGAGCGTCCGGTCCACAAGGTCGTGAGCCGCATCGGCGCGCTCGCCAGCCTGCCCGAGCCTCCCGTGATCGGCGTCTGCGGCTGCGTGGCGGAGCAGGAGGGGGCGAGCCTCCTCGAGCGATCGGGCGCCGTCGGCTTCGTCGTCGGGCCGGGTGAGGTGCGCCGACTCGGCGAGGCCCTGAGCGCTCTCGAACGGGGGGAGCGGCCGGTCCTGACCGGCTTCGACCCGGCCGACACGCCGGGCGGCGACGAGATCGTCCGCGCCAGCAGCACCCGCGGCATGGTGACCGTCGTCGAGGGCTGCAACGAATTCTGCACCTTCTGCGTCGTGCCCTACACCCGGGGCCGCGAGCGCAGCCGGGCTCTCGCCGAGGTTCTCACCGAGGTTCGCGGCCTCGCCGCCGCGGGCCTCCGCGAGGTCGAGCTCCTCGGCCAGACCATCAACTCCTACCGTTGCCCGGTGACCGGCGCCGCCTTCGCCGACCTGCTGCAGGCGGTGGCTGCGATTCCCGGGCTGGCCCGGGTTCGTTACGTGACGTCGCACCCGCGGCACTTCGACGAGCGCCTGATCGCGACCCTCGCCGCCTGCCCGCAGGTCTCGCGCTACCTCCACCTGCCCTTTCAGTCCGGCTCTGACCGTATCCTCGCGCGCATGCACCGACGCTCGACCCGCGCCGAGTACCTCGACCTGATCGCCCGGCTGCGGGAGTCCGTGCCCGGGATCAACCTCTCGACCGACGTCATCGTCGGTTTTCCAGGCGAGGAGGAGGGGGACTTCCAGGACAGCCTGGCGCTGCTCGAGGAGGTCCGCTTCGGTCAGGTCTTCGCCTTCGCCTTCTCGCCGCGACCCCGCACGCCCGCCGCCCGCTACCGCGCTCAGGTTCCGGAGACGACCAAGAAGGAGCGCCTCCACCGCCTGTTCGAGGTCAGCGACCGCATCTCGCTCGAGCTCAACCGGCAGCTCGTCGGCTCGACCGTCGAGGTCCTCATCGACGGCGAAAGCCGGCGCGACCAAGGCTGGTGGCAGGGGAGGGGCGAGGACAACCGGGTGCTGAACTTCCCCAAGACCGGGCGGGAGGCGCTCGGCGACATCGTCGGGGTGCAGGTGGTGGCGGCGGGGGCGCACGCGCTGATCGGCGAACGGCCGGACCCGTCAACCCTGCTGCCGGTCATCAAACGCGGCGCGGGCGCGGCTTGACATCACGACCCGGCGCCGACACATTGGAGTCATGACGGCGCGTCCACTTCCCGCGACGGCGGTGCGGATGACGGTTCGCGGCCTGATCATGGACCCCGGATCGAACATGCCCGTGGTCATCCTCGAGAATGCCGACAGCACTACCTTCCTGCCGATCTGGATCGGGGTCTGCGAGGCCAACTCGATCGCGCTGGTGCTGGAAGGGGCCGCGCCGCCGCGGCCGATGACCCACGACCTCATGCGAGACCTCCTCGAGACGGCCGGCTGCGTCGTCGACCATGTTTTCATCCACTCGCTCGAGGACAGTGTCTTCAAGGCGTGGATCCAGATCCGCGACGCGCGTTCCACCACCCACCAGGTCGACTCGCGGCCCTCCGACGCGATCGCGATCGCCCTGCGCGCCAAGGTCGATGTGCTCGTCGACCCGGCCGTGCTCGAGCGCGCGGTCCTCAGCGAGGCAAGAACCGAGGAAGCCGTGCGCGAGGTCCTCGAGAAGCTGCGGCCCGAAGACCTCGGCGACTACGAGATGTAGGGACCGACGCGCCTGGCCGCCCTTCGTTGACACCCCCGTCCCGGCGCCCCTATAGTGGCCGGAGCCCCGCCACAGCCGCCGCGCGGGCCCCGGAGCAGGAATGAGAATCGCCATCACCAATCAGAAGGGCGGGGTCGGCAAGACCACGACCGCCATCAACCTGGCGGCCGGACTCGCCCAGAAGGGCCTCGCGACCCTGCTCATCGACCTCGACCCGCAGGCCAACTCGACCATGTCCAACGTCGATCTCCAGGACCTCAACGGCCACATGTACGACGTCATGCGCGGTCACAAGAGCCTGGACGAGATCATCGTCGGCGGCAGCCAGGACAATCTCTGGATCGCGCCCTCACGGATCGCCATGGCGAAGCTCGAGGTCCACCTGGTCGGCGAGCTCGATGCGCCCTATCGCCTCAAGGACGCGATCGAGCGCCTCGGTCGCAGCTACGACGCCATGATCATCGACACGCCGCCGACCCTCGGCCTGCTCACGGTCAACGCCCTGGTGGCCGCCAGCCACGTCCTGGTACCGATCCAGGCCTCGTACTTCGCCCTCGAGGGAACCGACGATCTCCTGGAGACGATCGACAAGATCAAGGCCCGTCCCAACACCGAGCTGCGGATGCTCGGGGTCCTGATCACCATGTTCGACCGTCGCACCGTCCTCGCCCGCGAGGTCCGCGCCGAGATCGACAAGGTCTTCGGCGACCTCGTGTTCGACACCCTGATCACGAAGTCGGTGCGTCTCGAGGAGTCGCCCGCGCACCGCGCCAGCATCTTCACGCACGCGCCCGAGTCGAGCGGCGCCTACGAGTACTACCGACTCTGCGAGGAGGTCCTGCAGCGTGTCGGGTCCGACTAAGCCGAAGGCCGGGCTGCCGGCCCATCGCCGCATGCGCCACGACCGCCACTTCGTCGACGAGCTGAGCCAGCGGATGGGGGAGGGCATCGGCCGGATGGTGCGCATCACCGCCATCACCAGCAATCAGGACCAGCCGCGGGCGATCCTCGGCGACCTCGACGACCTGCAGTCCTCGATCGACGCCCACGGAGTGCTCGAGCCCCTGCTCGTCCGCCCCCTCGGCGACGGCAGCTACGAGCTGGTCTCCGGCGAGCGCCGCTTCCACGCCGCGATGGCGGTCGGGCTCACGGAGGTCCCCTGCATCGAGCTCTCCGTCACCGACCAGCAGGCACTCGAGATCGCTCTGATCGAGAACCTGCAGCGCAAGGACCTGACCGCCTTCGAGGAGGCCGAGGGTTACCGGACCCTGATCGACAAGTACCGCTACACCCATGAGCAGGTCGGACAGGCGGTCGGCCGCTCCCGCGTCACCGTCAGCGAAAGCCTCCAGATCCTGCGCATCCCCGAGCCCGTCCGTGGCCTCTGTCGGCATGCCGACATCTCCGCCAAGGGCATGCTCCTCGAGATCGCCAGGGCGCCCGACGAGGCCGCCATGGAACGCCTGGTGCGCGAGATCGTCGAGCACCGGCTCGATCGCGCAGCCCTCCGCGACCGCCGGCACGAGCTGGAGGAGCCCCTCCCGGCGGGCGCACCCTCCGCCGGGGAGCCGGCGCCCCGCAAGCCGTTCCGCTTTCAGTTCCGAAGCTCGGACCGCTCCGTCACGGTGTCCCTCGCATTCCGCACCGAGCGCGAGCCCGAGCCCCGCGAGCTCGTCGAGGCGCTGCGGCAGATGATCGCCGAGATCGAGGCGACCACCACCCGGCAGAACTCGCCGCTGGCAGAGGGCTCCGCCCAGGACCAGGAAGAGGACCAGGGGTGAGCGGCTTCCGACGTCCGGACTCGTGGCCCTCGTGAAATCTAGGTTTACATAATATATCTTATCGGACGCTATCATCCAGGCCGCAGCTTGTGGACTGTACCGGCTGCTGTGGAAATCCTGTGGAGCCCCCTCTCCCGCAACCAGAGCCCCTCCGCTGGGCCTTGCGGCCGTCCCGGCGGTCCGTGCCGCTGCTGTAGAATCCCGAGGATGCAGCGATGTCGTGCGTTCCACGGGAGCCGCGAGCCATGAGGCGCCGGGCCGTCCTCGACCGCTTCGTGCTCCGCGAGGTGCTGACGCCGACCGTGCTCGGCTTCGTGACCTACACCTTTCTCATCGTTCTGCGGGGGCTGTACAGCCTGATCGAGCAGGTCATGGTGCGCGGCGTCCGCCTTGTCGACGCCGGCGCCGTGCTCCTCCTGACCCTTCCGCACGTGGTCGTGCTCACCATCCCGATGAGCTTCCTGTTCGGCGTCCTGCTGGCGGTGGGCCGGATGAACGCCGACAACGAGCTGATCGCGATGCAGGCCGGCGGCATCTCCATCCGGCGCCTGCTGCGCCCGATCCTGGGCCTCGGGCTCCTCCTCGCGGCCGTCAACGGCGCCCTGTCGCTGCAGCTGATCCCGCAGGCGAGCCGGCAGCTGCGCGAGCTCCGGGTGCGGATCTTCACCGAGGCACGGAGCCTCGGCCGCCTCGAGCCCAAGGTCTTCCACGAGGGCATTCCCAACGTCCTGCTCTACATCCGCGATGTCGACCCGGAGGGCCGGTGGCGCGACGTCCTCCTTTTCGACTCCAGCAACCCGGCCGAGGAACGCCTGACCCTCGCCCGGCGGGGCGACATGGTGACCACCGGCGTCCCCGGCCCGGCCGCGAGCGACCCGGCCGGCCACGCGATGACCGATGATGTCGAGCGCTGGATCCGCCTGGAAGACGTGGTGACGCACCAGTTCTCGCGCGAGGACCCGGAGACCTACCGGGTCAACCGCAACGCCTCCCAGCTCGTCCGGCCGTCGGCCTCGGGCGGCGGCGAGACCCGCTACCGCCCGGGGATGCGCGAGCGCAGCAGCGCCGAGCTCGCCCGCTTCGTGGCCGGCGGACGGCTCGCGGAGGAGGAGCCCGGCGCCGAGGCCGGGCCGCCAGCGCCGGAGAAGCTCGCCGGCGAGCGCCGGGACGCCGCCATCGAGCTCAACCGGCGCCTCGCCATCCCGTTCGCCAGCGTCGTCTTCGCCCTTCTCGCGCTGCCGCTCGGCGTCGGCTCCGGCTCCGGAGGCAGGGGCCGCGGTTTCGTGATCTCGGTTGCGGTCGTCCTCGTCTACTACCTGGTCAGCAGCCAGGGCGAGGCCCTCGCTCTCAAAGGGGCGGTGCCGGCCTGGCTGGGGATCTGGCTCCCGAACCTCGCCCTCACGGTGGCCGCCCTGGTCTTGATGCGGCGCATGGGCCGCTGGCTCGGCGAGCGCGAGGGGCGCATCGGACCGCTCGAACGCAGCCTCGACGCGCTTCGCATGTGGTGGCGGGACACCTGGGGAAGGCTGCGGCGCGGCTCCTCCCGCCCGGAGATGAGCGGCAGCTTCCCCTCCCTCGTGCAGCGCCGGCGCTTCTCGAACCGCTTCCCCGCCCTCCTCGACCGCCACCTGATCCGGCGCCTGCTGCCGCCGCTGCTATTGGTGATCGCGAGCACCGCCCTGCTCTACGTCGTCGCAGACCTCTCGAGCAAGCTCGAGGATCTCAGCAGAAACCAGATTCCGGCCCGGGTCGCCGTCGCCTACTACATCAACCTCTTGCCCCAGGTGGTGTTCGACGTCATGCCCTTCGCGGTCCTGATCGCCGTCCTCATCCTGCTCACTCTCCTCGAGCAGCAGCGCGAGCTGACGGCGCTCAAGGCCGCAGGGGTCTCCCTCTACCGCCTCACCGTGCCGATCCTGCTCGTCGCGACCTCGGTGGCGGCTGCCCTCTGGCTTCTCGGCGAGAGCGTGGTCCCACGAGCGAACCGGGAGGCCAAACGCCTCGAGGATCGGATCGAGGGCCGCGACACCGCCCGCAGCTATCGGGCAGCAGACCGGCAGTGGCTGCTCTCCCGCGACAACCGCTCGATGTACAACTTCCTCCGCTACGACGCGCCGACCCGCACTCTGATCCGCTTCACCATGTTCGAGGTTGACGAGAGCATGGAGCTCAAGTTCCACCTCTTCACCCACCGCGCCCGTTTCATCGAGGGGCAGTGGGTGGCGGACTCCGGCTGGCTGCGGCAGTTCTACGCGGACGGCACCGATCGCTTCCAGCGCATCACCCGCCCGATGGTGCTGCCCATCGTCGAGGGTCCGGACTACTTCAGCCAGGAGTATCGGACTCCGGCGGAGATGTCGGTGCGGGAGCTGCGGGCCTACATCCGCGAGCTCGAGGCTTCCGGCTACCGGCCCACGAACCTGATGGTGCGCTGGCACCAGAAGTTCACCTACCCCCTGTCGGCCTTCGTGATGGTGCTGCTCGCCCTGCCCTTCGCCTTGAGCCGCGGCGGACGGCGCGTGACCACGATGCAGGGCATCGCGATCGCCCTCCTGCTCGGCATCGTCTACTTCATGGTGGTGGCGCTGTTCGGGAAGCTCGGCGAGGTCGAGGTCCTGCCGCCCCTGATCGGGGCCTGGTCACCGCTGCTGCTGGCCGCCCTCTTCGCAGTCAACCGCCTGACCACTCTGCGCACCTGAGCCGCCCGTCGGCATGCCGACAGCCGCCGGAGGGCGGCGGGATGAGCGTCTCAGGAGGCTGCCGCGAGCCGGTGAAACCGGCGCCGCAGGGGGTGCAGGTCGATGGCCCGGTGGGCGGGGTGGACGCGGTTGGCCAGCAGCACGAAGCGGGCGCGGCTCGCGCCGTCGGCCCACAGCGAGACGCCGGTGAAGCCGGAATGCCCGAAGGCCGTGGGCGCCAGGGCCGGCCCGGCGGAGCACCTGGGGGTCGCCGCGAGCTGCCAGCCGAGCCCGCGCTCGTGGCCGAGGCCGGGGGTGAGCGACGCGGTCGCCGAGGCCGCCTCCTCCGGCGTCAGCAGGCGTCCGCCACCCTCGAGGTACTCGGCCGCGAGCCGCCACACCCCGCGGGCGGTGCCGAAGAGACCGGCGTTGCCCGCGGCGCCACCCAGGAAGCGGGCATTGCCGTCGTCAGGGCGCCCCTCCCCCACGGCGGGTATCCAGCGCGGGTCGAGGCCACGCTCGCGGACCAGTCGCTGCTCGCTGGCGGGCGTCGCGGCGCGGCCGGCGAGGCGCCGACGCGCGGGGTCCGGGTTGAAGGCCAGCTCCTCCTCGAGGCCGATCGGGCGCAGGACCTGCCGCAGCGCCAGCTGCGCCAGCCCGACCGCCGCCGCCCGTTCCAGCATCAGACCGACCAGGATGAAGCCGACACAGGAGTAGATCACCCGTTCTCCGGGTCGCGCGGCGAGCTCGATCCGTGCCAGGCGGGACGGCAGGCGGCGCGGGTCGCCCTCGGCGAGGCAGTAGAGCGGCAGCCAGGCGGGCAGGCCGGCGGTGTGCGTCAGCAACCGACCGAGCTGCAGAGCTCCGACTGCCGAGCCCCGGGTCTCGTCCAGCACCTCGCCCACCGTGGTCGTCGGCGCGAGCGCACCGCTGCGGAAGCCGAGCAGGGCCAGGGTGGTGGTGACCAGAGGTTTGGTCAGGGAGGCGAGGTCGAACCAGGTGTCGTCGGCGAGGGGACGCACCGCCGGGCGCAGGGCGGCATGGCCCGCCGACGCCAGCACCGGCTCGTCCCGCCGCCCCCAGCACGCCACGGCGCCGGCGACCATGCCGGCCCGGTGCGCCGCGGCGAGCAGCCGGGCGACCGCGCGCTCAGACACGGGCCGCCGGGGGCCTGCCGCCACCCCCGCCAACCGGCAGGGGCCGCAGGTCCTCGCCGACGTTGACGTAGGTGATCTCGGCCTCGGTCACCAGCACCTCGTCGCTGCGGTCGACGTGGCGGGCGGCGGTCACGCGAACCCGGACGGTGATCGAGGTGCGACCGGTGCGGACGAGCGTGGTGTAGAACGAGACCAGATCGCCGACGTACACCGGCTGCAGGAAGCTGACCTCCTTCATCGCCACCGTCAGCACGCGGCGGGCGCCGTTGCACAGAGCCTCCTCGGCGCCCGCCTGGTCGAGGTACGAGAGGATCACACCCCCGAAGATCGTGCCCGCGGCGTTGGTGTCCCGCGGCATCATCAGCACCCGGCTCTTGGGCTGGACCCGGCTGTCTTCCATGCGAGCCTCCGCGCTCCCGGGCGCCGCGGGCGGCGCCCCGACTCAGTCGATGGCCGCTGACTCCTCTTTGAGGAGCTCCTCGGGATCCGGCAGGTCCTCGGCCCGCTCGAGGCCGAAGTGGATCAGGAACTCCTTCGAGGTGCGGTAGAGGAACGGCTTGCCCACGACCTTCTTGCGCCCAGCCAGCCGCAGCAGGCGGCGCTCGAGAAGGGTCCTGAGCACGCTCGCCGAGTTGGCGCCGCGGATGAAGTTGATCTCGGGCAGGGTCACCGGCTGGCGGTGGGCGACGATGGCGAGGACCTCGAGTGCCGGCTGCGACAGCCGCTGGCGGGCGGTCACTCCGTGCAGCGCGCGCAGGTAGCTGTCGAGCTGCGCCGGCGTCACGCAGCGCCACCCATCGGCGACCTTCTCGGCGCGCAGGCCGCTGTCCTCCCGGTCCCAGGCGCGGGCGATCGCCTCGAGGACCTCTCCGACCTCGGCCGCGCCGAGGGTCGGCTCGCCCAGGGCCTCGGCCGCCGCCGCCGCACTCAGCGGCGCGCCGGCCGTCACCAGCATCGCCTCGAGCGCCGCCGTCAGCTCCGCCCTATCCATTGACCACGCCCCGGTTCAGGAGCTCCTCCGGATCGAGGCGGTGGTCGCCGGGCCGCAGGTAGATCTCGGCGAAGGGCCGCCTCTGCTCCGCGAACACGCCGCGCAACCGCACCAGCTCGAGGGTCGCCACGATCATCGTCACCACCTCCTCGGGGTCGGAGCGCGAGTGGAGGTGGCGCAGCAGGGGCACCAGCCCTTCGTCGAGCACGCGGCTGTAGAGATCGCGCATCGAGTCCTGGACGTTGAAGCGCAGCGGCAGCACGGCGAGCGGCGGCGGGTGGGCGGCGGCGAAGCGCTGCATCACGTCCAGGTAGGTCTGGGCCAGCAGGCGAAGGTCCACCTCCTCCCAGTCGAGCTCGGTCTCCTCGCCTCCCGCGGTGGGCGGCGCCACCGCCGGGCCCCACAGGCCGCGGCGGACGAGGTCGCTGTCGTGGAGGAACGACGCGAGCTCCTTCACCCGGCGGTAGGCGAGCAGCCGCTCGACGAGCTCCTCGCGCGGGTCCTCGCCCTCGGCTGCGGTCTGCGGCAGGAGCATCTTCGACTTGAGGTGCAGCAGCCAGGCCGCCATCCACAGGAACTCGCCGGCGACGTCGAGGTCGAGCTCCTGCATCGCCCGCAGGTGGCCGTTGTACTGGTCGCAGATCGCGAAGATGGGGATGTCGTAGATCGAAACCTCGTTCTTGCGGATGAGATGCAGCAGCAGGTCGAGCGGCCCGCTGAACACGGCGAGCTCGACCGGCGGGCCGACGGAGAGGTCCTGCACCTCGTTCACGGCGGGGAGTATACCCGCACTCTCCGCCCCGGGAGGCCGGCCCCGGCCGCTGCGCGGCGCGGTGCTACACTCCCCCGCGCCGCCAGCGCAGGGAGGTCGCCGTGGAGCATTGGGACGGGCAGATGGGTCTCTTCGACGCCAACCCGACGCGTGAGGTCGAGGCCCACCGCCGAGTCGTGGTCTTCGATCTCGAAACGCAGCGATCCTTTGCCGAGGTCGGCGGCCGCACCCAGTTCGCGCGCCTCGGCGTCTCGGTCGGGGTCGCCTACCGCTACGATCGGGACGAGTTCCTGGTCGTCACCGAGGACCGCGTCGGGGAGCTGGTCTCCGTCCTGCTCGAGGCCGACCTCGTGGTGGGCTACAACGTCCGCGGCTTCGACTACGAGGTGCTGCGGGCCTACACCGACACCGACCTGCAGCGCCTGCCCACCCTCGACCTGATGCTCGACCTCGAGCAGCGCCTCGGCTTCCGGCCGAAGCTCGAGAGTGTCGCGGCGCCCACCCTCGGCGCCGGCAAGAGCGCCGACGGCCTGCAGGCCCTCGAGTGGTGGCGGCGCGGCGAGGTCGACAAGATCATCGCCTACTGTCGCGACGACGTGCGGGTCACCCGCGACCTCTACGACTTCGGGCGCCGCCACCGCTGGGTTCAGGTCGAGCGCTTCGGGGGCAAGCCGCGCAAGGTCGAGGTCGACTGGTGATGAATATCTCAGAAAATTATTTTTCCTGAGATATTGGTTTATTTGCATTTCAATTTTTCGCGACAGAAATCGACGATCGCCTCCTGGCCGGGCACGCCGAGCCGCTCGAGGTCGAGCCAGGCCGGAGGCGGCGCGGTCGCGCTCAGGACCGCGCGGTACTCGCGCATCGCGGCCTCGCGATGGCCGAGAGCCTCGAGGGTCAGGCCGAGCAGGTAGCGGACCACCGCCATCTCCGGCGCGAGGTAGCGAGCGCCCCGGAAGGCGAGGAGGGCGCGCTCCGACGCCCCCGCCCGCTCCCACGCCAGGCCCTCGAGAAGGTGCGCGACCGGGCTCTCCGGAAACTCGAGCCGGAGCAGCGCCGCCGCGCGCCGCGCCGCGTCGAGATCCGCCGCGGCGGCGATCCCCCGCGCGACCCCGGCGGCCCGCTCCGGAAGCGACGGCGGCTCGCCGGCCGCTGGCGAGAGCGGCGGGGAGCCGCATGGCGGACCCGCGACGACAGCGGGGAACGGTGCCGCTGGCGGCCGCGGGCCCTGCACGGGCGGCGCGCCGCCGGTCGCGCGTCCGTAGCAGAAGCACCCGCCGAGATCCCGCGGCGCCAGCGCCGAACCCAGCGGGAGCAGGCTCTCGCTCGGCCCGAGGAAGAGGCAGCCGCCGGGCGCGAGCGAGCGCTCGACTGCGGCCACCACCCGCTGCTGCAGCTCGGGTCGGAAGTAGATCAGCACGTTGCGCAGAAAAACGAGATCGAAGGGGGCCCCGGGCGGGTCGAGCCGGGGCTCGACCAGGTTGAGGCGGCGGTAGGTGATGCGCGCGCGGAGCGCCGGGTCGAACTCGAAGAGGCCGTCCCGCTCGGTGAAGTGCCGGGCGAGCACCGCCGGCGGCACGCCGGCGACCGCTCGTGGGCCGTAGCGGCCCTCACGGGCGTCGGCCAACGCACCCTCGTCGACATCGGTGGCCAGGATCGACCACTCCAGGTCGCGGCAGGCCGGATGGGCGGCGACCACGATCGCGAGCGTCGCCGCCTCCTCGCCGCGCGCGCAGCCCGCACACCAGACTCGGAGACCGCCGCCGCCGCGCCGCGCGGCGAGCTCGGGCAGGATCGTCCGCGCGAGGGCCTCGAACTGGGACGGACCGCGGAACAGGAAGGACTCTTTGATGGTGATCCGACCGAGAAGCAGACGCCACTCCTTCGAGTCCGGACGAGCCCGCAGCAGCTCCAGGTAGTCGGCGACGCCGGCGAGGCCGAGAGCCGCCGCGCGCTCGCGGGCGAGGGCGGTCAGCGCCGCCCGCCCGCGCTCCGGGATGACGAAGCCGCTCGCCGACTCGATCAGCTGCGCGAGATGGAGGGAGGCCTCCGTCACGCCTCACCCCCGGCGGCGTGCGCCAGCAGCCGGCCGGCCTCCCCCGGAGTCAGGGCGAAGGCTGCGGCCGCGCGCTCGATGGCGGCGCGCGGCATCCCGAACACCGCACAGCTCGCCTGCTCCTGCGCGATCGTGAGCACGCGGGCGCGCCGCAGCGCCGCCATCGCCTCGGCGCCGTCGCTGCCCATGCCGCTCAGGAGCACCGCCGCCGCTTCCGCCGGCGGCAGCCCGAGGAGGCTGCGGAAGAGGAGGTCGACCGCGGGTCGGTGGCCGTTGACCGGCGGCGTGTCCCGGTCGAGCCGCAGCACCGTTCCCCCCTCGAGCTTCAGGTGGGCCGCGGCCGGCGCGAGGCGCACCGAGCCCGCCGCGAGCTGCTCGCCGTCCCGGGCCACCGCGACGTCGAGGCCGGTCTCCAGCGCGAGCCAGTCTGCGAGCACGGGCTCGAAGCCGGGTGCGATGTGCTGCACCACCGCCAGCCTGAGCCGGCAGCCGCGGCCGAGTGCCCGCAGGAGCTCGACGATCGCCCCCGGGCCGCCGGTCGAGGCGCCCACCCCGACCACCTGCAGGCGCCCGCCGGTGGCCGGCTCGGCCGCGGCCGCCGGAGCCGGGAGCGTGGTGGTCGTGCGCGCGGCGGCCGACTGCCGGATCGCCTCGATCAGGGTCGCCCCCAGCTCCTGCCAGCCCTCCGGCCGGTCGGGCTTCGGGATGGCCGCGATGACCCCGAGGCCGTGGGCCGCGAAGGCGAGGCGCATGATGTCCTCCCGCTGCCGCGGCGTGAGCACGAAGATCGCCACGCGCCGGGTCGCCGCGATCGCCTCGACCAGGGGCCGGCCGGCGAGGGTCGGCAGGTCGAGGTCGGCGACGACCACCTGCGGCGCGCCGCTCGCGACCAGGGCCACGAGCTCGGCGCCGTCGCAGGCCTCGCCGACGACCCGGATCTCCGGCGCCGCCTCGAGAAGGCGCGTGAGCACCGACCGCACCGCGGCCGAGCGGTCGGCGAGCACCGCGGTGACCAGTGTCATCCGTGGCCGCCGACCCGTGCCACCAGCGCCACCAGCTCGCGTGCGTCGAGACCCGACTTGCTCAGGTAGGCGTCGGCCCCGGCCTCCAGGCCGGCCATTCGGTGCAGCGGACGGTCCAGAGTCGAGACGACGATGACCGGAAGGTCGGCCAGGCGCGGGTCGCCGCGGATGGCCCGGGTCAGCTCGAGCCCGTTGGTCCCGGGCATCTCGATGTCGGTGACGACACAGTCGAAGCGGCGCTCCGCCAGCACCGCGAGCGCCTCGTCGCCGCCGCCCGCGCAGCTGACGGCGTAGCCGCTGCCCTCGAGCAGGCGCCGGAAGAGCTCGCGCGTGACCTCCGAGTCGTCGACCAGCAGCACCTCGATGGTCCGCGGCGCCCGGCCCTCCGAGCCCGGAGCGCCGCCCGTGAGCTCGGCGCTCGGCGCGAGCGACTGCAGGGAGAGCACCGCCACCGGCCGCCCGGAGGCGAGCAGCGCCATCCCCTCGACGCCGCGCGGCGCCCCCGCCGCGCGCGGCATCGGCCGGACCACCACCTCCTCCTCCCCCACGACCTGGTCGGCGACCACCGCGACCGCCGCGCCGCCGACGAACATCTCCAACAGCACGCCCCCACCGGCCGGCGAGCGGCCGTCGAGCTCGGCGAGGAAGCGGGGCTCGACCGAGCGCCCGCGCAGGCGCACCAGGAAGCGTCCGTCGACCTCCGCGATCGCCGCGGCGGGCAGGCTGTGGAAAGCCTGCACCGGCGCCGCCGGCAGGGCGACCACCTGGCCCCCGACCTGGAGCACCAGGACGCGGTCGCCGCGGCGCGCCACCGGAACCTCGACGGTCACCGCAGTGCCGCCGCCGACGGACGACTCGAGCCACAGGTCGCCGCCGACGGCGCGCACCGCGGTCGCCACCGCATCCAGTCCGATGCCGCGGCCGGAGACCTCGGAGCTGCGCTCGCGGGTCGTGAAGCCCGGCTGCAGCAGCAGGTGCAGGACCTCGTCGGGCTCGAGCTCGTCCGCGCGCTCGGGATCGAGCAGCCCACGCGCCACCGCCGTCGCGACCACGGCCCGGGCATCGATGCCGCGGCCGTCGTCGGCGACCTGCAGCCGGACGCGGTCGCCCTCGGTCAGCGCGCTGATGAGGATGCTGCCGTGCTCGGGCTTGCCTGCCGCCGAGCGCTCGCTCGGAGCCTCGAGGCCGTGGTCGACCGCGTTGCGCACGAGGTGGAGGAAGGCCTCGCGGAGGGCGTTGACGATCCGGCGGTCGAGCTGGGCCTCGCCCGAGCTGAGGCTGACCTCGACCCGCTTGCCGAGCGAGGCCGCGAGCTCGCGGGCGTGGGCGGCGAGCGACTGCATGAAGGGCCGCAGCGGCTGGACCTGGAGGCGGAGCAGGCGGTCGAGCTGCTGGTCGGCGAGGCGTTCGAAGGCCCGCTGGCCGCCCTCGAGCTCGAGAGCCGCCTGGCGGAGGGAGATCGCCAGGGTCGCCAGCACCTGGCGGGGCTCGGGCTCGGCCGCGCCGCGCCCGGCGAGCTCCGCGAGGGAGCCGACCCGGCCCGCCAGGGACCGCGCGGCAGCCGCGATGACCCGCAGGCGGGCGCCGCGGTCGGCGAGCTCGTCGATCAGGCTCGCCCGCACCCTGAGCTCGTCGCGGCCCGGAGCCGCGACCTCCCCGCTCGCGTCCCCGGGTGGCGGCGCCACCGAACCCGGGCTCGATTCACCCGCGGACGCGGCGCGGACGATGAGGCGCTCGATTCCAGTCCAGGCCGCAGCCAGCGCCCCGGCGTCCGGCGGCGCCCCGGCGTCCCCGACGAGATCCTCGGTTTCGTGGCAGAGCCGCGCCAGCTCGGTGAGGCCCAGCATGCGGCTTGCGCCCTTGAGTGCGTGCAGCTCCCGTTGCAGCGCCCGCCGCCGAGCGCCGTCAGCGTCCGCCCACGCCTCCTCGGCAAGGCCGCGGAGCCGCTCGAGACGTTCGCCGGCCTCGTCGAGGAAGAGGGACAGCAGCTCGTCAGCGTCGCCCGTGACCACCGATCCTCAGATCTTCGTCCAGTTGCGGAGGTTGACGTCGGCACCCACCACGCCGATCGTGTCGTCGCCGCTGCCGACCGCGACCGCGATCGTGAAGCACGGGTCGCCGGTGAGCAGCGAGTCGTAGATCGGCGTCACCGCCGAGCGCCGGTCGCGTGCGACGGCCTGAAACCACGGCCGCTCGGCGAAGCTCCTGCCGACGGCGGCGCTGCCCGGGACCTGCCGCTCACCCACCAGGTCGCGGTTGACGACGAAGCCGGTCATCACCCCCGAGACGTCCACCAGGTACACCATCTCCAGGTAGGGGCAGGTCTCGAGCAGCTCGGAGAGCGCGCCCTCGACCGCCTCGAGGTTGCCGGAGAGGTCGCGCAACCGCTCGGTCCAGCGCAGGAGCTGGTGCTTGAGCGAGTGCGGGGACTCGATGCGGAAGCTCTGGGTCAGGAGCTGGATCGACAGCGCGAGCTGGTTGAGGCGCTCCGCGGCGTCGGTGTAGCGCCGGAGGCCGTCGGCGATGCGCTGGATCACGTCGCCCACCTCACGCAGGGTCGCGGCGACCTCGTCCGAAGCGGTCCGCTGCTCCCCGGTCGCGAGCGAGATCTCGCGCGCGGCCTGCGCCGTCTCGGTGAGAGCCGACCGCAGCTCGGCGATCGCGTGCTCGGCCGACCGGCTCTGCAGCAGGACCTGCTCGGCGGCCTGACTGCCCTCTGCGGTCGCCTGCGCGACGCCGCGGATCGCACCGCTGAACTCGTCGAGGTGCGAGCGCACCGAGTCCACCGACTCCCGCGACCGCTCCGCCAGCCTCCGCACCTCCTCCGCGACGACCGAGAAACGCCCCCCGTGCTCGCCGGCGGAGGCGGCCTCGATGGCTGCGTTGAGCGCCAGGATGTGCGTCTCCTGGGCGATCTCCGTGATCAGGTCGAGCATCCGGTAGATGTCGCGCGAGCGGGCGCCGAGGGTGTCGGCGCGGGCGGCGATCGCGGCCATGTGCCCGCGCACGGCCTCGACGCCGACGACCGCCGCCTCCACCGACGCCGCACCGCCGTCCGCCGACGACTCCGAGCGCGCCGCCAGGCGGGCCTGCGCCTCCGAGTTGGCGGCGATCTGGCCGGCGGTGCGCGCGAGCTCCTCCGTCGAGGCCGTGATCTCGACCACCGCCGCCGCCTGCTGGCTCGAGGCCGACGCCAGCTCCGAGGAGGTCCGCTGCACCGTGCCGGCCGCGGAGGCGACCTCCACCGACGAGGACTGGATCTGCTGCATCAGCGCCGCGAGCGCCCGGCTCGCCTGGCCGACGCCGAGCTGCATCGGCTGCGGCAGCGCCGCGATCGGCGCCGTCATGGCCACCAGGTCGCCGTGCCGCAGCTCCTCGAGAGAGGCGGCGAGGGCCTCGCACTGCTCGTCGTGCAGCGCCCGCAGCTGAGCCAGCTCGCGCAGGGCCCGCCGCTGCGGCACGAGCACCGCCGCCACGTGCAGCGCCAGCGCCGCCGCCCCGAGCAGGACGAAGGCGCGGACGAACCACGCCTCCTGCGGCGAGTCGGCCGCGGCCTCGAGCAACGCCCAGCCGGCAACCGTCAGGACCGCGAGCAGCGCCGGTCCCGCCCACGCCTGCAGGCTCCCCGGCGATCGGTGCTCAGTCATCGTCCCATCCTCCCGCCCGCCACCTGTCTGCCATCAGCACCGAGGTGTCGAGCACGGTCACGGTTTCGTCGTCGACGGACAGCGCACCCTGGATCAGGCGCCCGTCGTCCGGCGACTGCGGGCCCGAGAACTCGGCTACCCGCAGCGCCGCGTCGACGGCGAGGCCGACCGCGGGCGCGCGGCGCTCGCTCCGGCGCCCGAGGACCACCGTCACCCGCTGGCTGGTCTGCGCAGCGCCGCCCTCGGCGAGCGCGTGCAGGTCGAGCACTGCGAGCGGCTCGCCGCCGTACTGGGCGAGACCGAGCAGGCGGGGTCGCGCGCCGGGCACCGGGTGGCAGACCAGGCCGCGCACCACGAAGCGCACGTCACGCGCCGGCAGGGCGTAGGCTGCGCCCCCGGCGCGAACCAGCAGCCACCGCCGATCTCCCTGAGCCGTCTGGGGTTTCTCGTCCACGGCGAGAGGATATCACCGCCCTGGTGGCGCGCCTGTGTCCGGCGCCGGGAGGGAGACCGCGGCGCCGCCGCCGGCCGCCGTCCAGTCAAGCTCCGAGCCGCGCAGGCTGTGGGGAATCAGAAACACCCCCATCATGATCAGCCAGCCAGCCGCCACGGCGAGCCGCGTCCTCCGCCCTGAGAGCGCTGCCAGGGTCGCAGGCAGCCAGGCCAGAAAGGCGACCGCCGTCTTGTTGTCGGTGAGGTCCGTGCCGAAGGGCCAGCCCGTCCAGTAGCTGCCGAAGGCGGCCTTCTGCACCATCGGCCCGAGCACGAGCCCACCGACGACCAGCAGCGCCATCGAGATCACGACCTGGCCGCGGGCCGGACCTCCCCCGGGGCGCAGGACCTCCAGGAGGGCGCGGGTCGAGACCAGCATGCTCGCGAACATGGCGAGGATGTGCGGGACCAGGATCCCAGCCGGCACCGGGTCGCGGAAACGCGCGACCACCGTTCCGGCCGGCGGCAGCTGCGGCGCGCCCGGGCCGTTGCCGAGGCGGACGAGGTACTCGACCTTGCCCGCGGCGGGCTGGCGCGGCACCGCGGCGGCGACCCGCCCGTCGCCTCCGACCGTCATGGCGAGCTCTCGGTAGTCCTCGGCGGTCGGGTAGCGCCGCCAGGCGAGGACGGCGCCCAGCTCCGCCGCCGCCGGCGGCAGGCTGACCACCAGACTGTCCCGGCCCTCGCTCGAGCGCGGCAGGCGGAAGCGCAGCTCGCTGCCGTCCGCGAGGAGGACCTCGCCGCGCAGCGGATGGCTGGGACCGGTGAGGCGCTGGAAGACGGCCAGGGTCACCGTCAGCACGAAGGCCGCGGCCCACAGGGCGACGAGCACCCAGGTGCGGGTCGGCGCCGCCACCGCTCAGCCCCGGCGCACGACCCGCGCCACCATCTCCTCGATGGCGCCGGGCTCCACCTCGGCGAGCTCGTAGCCGACGTTGGCGACCGGTTTGTTGACCTTGAGGATGCGCGCCAGCTCGATCGGAGTACCCTCGACCACGACGTCGGCCGGGGTCGCGTTGATGGTCTCCTCGAGCTCTCGCACCTGGGCCTCGCCGTAGCCCATCGCGGGCAGGATCTGCGCGGCGTTGGGGTACTTCGCGTAGGTGTTCTTGATCGAGCCGACGGCGAAGGGCCGCGCGTCGACGATCTCCGCCGCGCCGGCCTGCTTGGCCGCGAACCAGCCCGCCCCGTAGGTCATGCCGCCGTGAGTCAGGGTCGGCCCGTCCTCGACCACCAGCGCCCGCTTTCCGGCGATGAGCTCGGGCTGGGTGACGGTGATGACCGAGCGGCACTTGATGATCCGCGCCGAGGGGTTGGCCGTGCGGCAGGTGTCGAGAACCTGCTCCACCTTGACCGGGTCGGCGGTGTCGACCTTGTTGACGATCAACAGGTGGGCCATGTGGAGGTTGGTCTCGCCTGGGTAGTAGGTGAGCTCGTGCCCCGCACGGTGGGGGTCGACCAGGGTGATGTGGAGGTCAGGCCGGTAGAAGGGCGTGTCGTTGTTGCCGCCGTCCCACAGAATGACCTCGGCCTCCTTCTCGGCCTCGCGCAGGATCCGCCCGTAGTCGACACCGGCGTAGACCACGAAGCCGTTGTCGATGTGCGGCTCGTACTCCTCGCGCTCCTCGATCGTGCACTGATGGCGGTCGAGGTCCTCGTAGGTCTCGAAGCGCTGGCAGGCCTGCTTGGCGAGATCGCCGTAGGGCATCGGGTGGCGGATGGCGACGACCTTCTTGCCCATCGCCTTCAGGATCCGCGACACGTAGCGGGTGGTCTGCGACTTGCCGACGCCGGTCCGCACCGCGGTGATGGCGATGACCGGCAGGCTCGACTCGATCATGGTCCGGGTCGCGGAGCAGATCCCGAAGTGGGCGCCCCACGCGATCACGCGGCTGCCGATGTTCATGACGTAGGTGTGCAGCACGTCGGAGTAGCTGAACCAGACCTGCTCGACCGCCTGCTCGCGGACCACCCGCTCGAGCTCGGCCTCGGCGAGAATCGGAATGCCCTTCGGGTAGAGGGAGCCCGCGAGCTCGCTGGGATAGGTGCGGCCCTCGATGTCCGGGATCTGGGTGGCCGTGAACGCGACCACCTCGAAGTCCTCGTTGTCGCGGAACAGGCAGTTGAAGTTGTGAAAGTCCCGACCGGCCGCGCCCATGATGACGACCTTCGTGCGTGCCATGACTGTCCTCCCGGGGGGTCCATCGTGCGGCTCTGCGCCGATGGGCATGCCGCCGGGTGAAGCTGAACCAGCGGCGGAGGGATTCTACCATCTTCCGCCCGCCCAACCATTTCGAATTTCGGATTTCGGATTTCGGATTTCGGAATTTCCGACCACCCCCCCGGGTACCCGCGACGTGCTGCCAAGCGAGTGCGCAGTCGAGCGCCTGGTGGTCGGTCTCAAAAGCGGGAGCACTCCGCCACTCGCCGATCCATTCTGAGATGAAGCTGTGACTCGAAACGGTCACCGTGGCCGTGGCACCGTGTGACGTCGCGAAACCGTGGGTGTGGGCGGGCGGAAAATTCGAAATTCGAAATCCGAAATCCGAAATTCCGGGCCTACTCCCACTCGATGGTCGCGGGCGGCTTGGAGGTCAC
>JALOKS010000395.1 GCA_025456385.1 Thermoanaerobaculales bacterium
CGTCGAGTCGCCGGCCAAGGCGCGCACCATCGCGCGCTTCCTGGGGCCGGACTGGGTCGTCGAGTCGTCGATCGGCCACATCCGCGACCTGCCGCCGTCTGCGGCCGAGATCCCCGCCGCCTTCAAGAAAGAGCCCTGGGCTCGGCTCGGCATAGACGTCGAGCGCGACTTCGCGCCGCTCTACATCGTCCCCAAGGACAAGAAGAGCCAGGTCAGCACGCTGAAGAAGAAGCTCGCGGAGGCCTCCGAGCTCTACCTCGCGACCGACGAGGACCGCGAGGGCGAGGCCATCGCCTGGCACCTCGTCGAGGTGCTGAAGCCGAAGGTGCCGGTCAAGAGCCGAAGGTGCCGGTCAAGCGGATGGTCTTCCACGAGATCACCGACACCGCCATCGCGCACGCCCTGGAGAGCCCGCGCGACATCGACGGTCGACTCGTCGCGGCGCAGGAGACGCGCCGCATCCTCGACCGCCTGGTCGGCTATGAGGTGTCGCCCGTGCTGTGGCGCAAGCTCAGGCCCAAGCTCTCGGCCGGCCGCGTGCAGTCGGTCGCCACCCGGCTCATCGTCGCCCGCGAGGAGGCGCGCATGCGCTTCGTGGCCTCGGCCTACTGCGGGCTCGAGGCGATGCTGGCGACCGCCGACGGCTCCCCCTTCGGCGCGCGTCTGGCCGAGCTCGGCGAGCGCAAGATCGCCGTGGGCAAGGACTTCGACGCCGAGTCCGGCGAGCTCAAGGGCAAGGCTCTGGTGCTCGACGCCGCCCGCGCCGCGACGCTCGCCGCCGAGCTCGCGCGCGCGCCCTTCACGGTCGCCGAGGTCAGCGAGAAGCCCTTCACCGAGCGGCCCTACCCGCCCTTCATGACCTCGACCCTGCAGCAGGAGGCGGGGCGCAAGCTGCGCTTCAACGCCCGCCGCACCATGCGGGTCGCGCAGAGCCTGTACGAGAACGGCTACATCACCTACATGCGGACCGACTCGCTGACCCTGTCGCGCGAGGCGCTCGACGCCGCCCGCCGCCAGGTGCGCGAGCTGTACGGGCCACAGTACCTGCCGGAGCAGCCGCGGGTCTACCGCTCGAAGTCGAAGAGCGCGCAGGAGGCGCACGAGGCGATCCGCCCGGCCGGCGACCGCTTCCGGACCCCGGCCGACCTCCGCGGCGTGCTCGACGCCGACCAGTTCAAGCTCTACGAGCTGATCTGGAAGCGCACCCTGGCGTCACAGATGAAAGACGCCGTCGGCACGCGCACCCAGGTGCGCATCGAGGCCCCGACCGCAGGCGACGGCACCGCTGTTTTTTCGACCTCGGGCAAGGTCATCGGCTTCGCGGGCTTCCTGCGCGCCTACGTCGAGGGCTCCGACGACCCCGCGGCCGAGCTCGCCGACCAGGAGAAGGTCCTGCCGCGCCTGGAGGCTGGTCAGGCCCTCGACCTCACGGGGCTCGAGCCCACCAGCCACACGACCCAGCCGCCGGCGCGCTACACCGAGGCGAGCCTGGTCAAGGAGCTCGAGGCGCGCGGTATCGGCCGTCCCTCGACCTACGCCAGCATCATCCAGACCATCCAGGACCGCGGCTACGTCTGGCACAAGGCCCAGGCCCTCGTGCCGACCTTCACCGCCTTCGCGGTCACGCGCCTGCTCGAGCGCCACCTCCCCGACCTCGTCGACTACGACTTCACCGCGCGGATGGAGGACGAGCTCGACGCGATCGCGCGCGGCGAGCACGAGGCGGTGCCCTGGCTGCACGCCTTCTACTTCGGGACCGAGGACAACGGCAACGGCAAGCGGCCGATCCTGCACGTGGGCCTGCACGCGCTGGTCGCCACCGGCGGCGACATCGAGGCGAGCGAGGCCTCGCGCATCACCATCGGCCGCACCGAGGCCGGTGAACGGGTGGCGGTGCGGCTCGGCCGCTACGGACCCTACCTGCAGGTCGGCGACGGCGGGCAGCGGGTGTCGGTGCCGGACGACATGCCGCCCGACGAGCTGACGCTGGAGCGGGCGCTGGAGCTGATCGGCCGCGCCGCCGAGGGCGAGCAGCCGCTCGGCAACGACCCGGCCTCCGGTCTGCCGGTGTTCCTCAAGAACGGCCGCTTCGGGCCTTACGTCCAGCTCGGCGAGCGCGCGGACGGCGACAAGCCCCGCATGGCCAGCTTGTGGAAGTCGATGACGCCCGAGAACCTGAGCCTCGACGAGGCGCTGCTGCTGCTGTCCTTCCCGCGCGAGCTCGGCCCGCACCCGGAGACCGGCGAGCCGGTCACGGTGCAGGACGGCCGCTACGGGCCCTACGTCAAGATGGGCGCCGAGACCCGCAGCCTGACCAGCCAGGATGAGCTCGCCACCATCACCCTCGAGCAGGCGGTGGCGAAGCTCGCCGAGCCCAAGCGCGGCCGCCGCGGCGGCGGCACGGCGGCGATCGCCGATCTCGGCGCGCACCCGACGAGCGGCGCCCCGATCCAGGTCAAGAGCGGCCGCTTCGGCCCCTACGTCACCGACGGCACCGTCAACGCGACCATACCCAAGGGGACCGACCCCGAGGCGCTCGGCCTCGAGCAGGCGGTCGAACTCCTCGCCCGCCGCGAGGAGAAGCTGCGCGAGCAGGGCAAGGATCCGCGGGCGAAGAAGGCCAGGAAACGTCGTTAGAGCGCGGGATCGTCGGACGTCAGACGTCGAGTCGCGCGCGCGCCGCGGCCTCGGACCCGCTGATCTGCAGGATCCCCTTGAGCATGACGATGTCGAAGACCTCGCAGATCTTGCCGCTGCAGCCGAATATGGCCAGCGAACCGCCGCGGCTCTGGAGCCGGACCAGGAGGCGGATGAGGGTCCCGATCCCGGCGCTCGTGATGATGGTGACGCCGGAGAAGTCGAACAGGAGGTGTCTCGCAGTGGTCTCGACGCGGGCCGACACCTCCTGCCAGAGGCGGTCGACGACGCCGACCTCGAGGGCGCCTTCGAGCCGTACGACTGCCAGGTCCGCGCGCCGCTGATCGGTCTCGATCGTGATGCGCACTGCCGTGTCCTCCCGGGGTTCCGCGTCCGGGTCTCCGCCGCACCCTGGTTCGTCGCGCTCGCTGGAACGAGTCTAGCACCTGCCGGCCCGTGTG
>JALOKS010000396.1 GCA_025456385.1 Thermoanaerobaculales bacterium
CCGGACGAGCTCGGCCGCGCCGTGCTGCTCGAGGGCGAGACCGTGTTCCTGCCCCACCGCCTCGAGATCGCCGCCGGCTCCTGGCGCCAGCTCCGCCTCGCACCGGCCCCCGACGGCGGCGACTGCGGCGGGGTGGAGAGCTTTCTCCTGCGCCTCGAGCTGTCGGCGCCCCTCGCCGTCTACGCCTCCGTGATCGACCGCGCGAGCGGCGATCCGCGCACCGTCGCCCCGGTCCGCCTCGACGGCGAGTGACCGCCGCCGCCCGCGCGTCAACCGAGCGGCAGGCTCGGCTGGCCGCGCGGGCGCACGATCCACTCGATGCGGAACACGCCTTCGCCGAGCGGGATGAGCTCGAAGCAGGGAGGCCGCTTCTTCTCCCACGGCGCGAGGTCGTTGCGCAGGAAGAAGGTCTTGATGCGCGGCGAGCGGAGCTCGGGCGAGCCCTGCCAGAAGCTCGCCGTCAGGGCCACCTGCACCGGATCGGGCTCGTCGGGGAGGTAGACCGTGACCGTGGTCCACTCCGGCCGGAAGTAGAGACTGACGTCCGCCACCAGGACGCGGAAGCCGTAGGAGCCGTGGCCGTCGTACCAGGCCGATACGATCATCGCATCCCCCGCTCCCCTAGCCGTCTCCGTCGCCGAAGCTGATGCCGAGGTCGCGCGCCGTGAGCACCGTGTCCGAATCGAGCGGCACCGACTTCATGCGCTCGGTGGCGACCTCGAGCGGCACCGCGAGGACCGTCGGCGGGTCGAGGGCAACCATGACGTTGAAGCGGCGCTCGGCGACCATGCGCACCGCCGCGGCGCCGAACCTCAGCGCCAGGAGGCGGTCGAAGGTGGTCGGGCCGCCGCCGCGCTGCAGGTGGCCGAGCACCACGGTTCGGGTCTCCTTGCCGGTTCGCGCCTCGATCTCCTGGGCCAGGCGGACGCCGATCCCGCCGAGGAGCTTCTCGCGCCCGGCCCCCTGATCGCGGGCGACCATGCTCCCGTCCTTGGGCCGCGCCCCTTCGGCGGCGACCACGATCGAGAAGCGGCGGCCCCGCGCCTCGCGGTCGAGGATCGTGTCGCAGATCCGATCGATGTCGTAGGGGATCTCGGGGATCAGCACCACGTCAGCGGTGGCCGACACGCCCGCGTTGAGGGCGATCCAGCCCGCATAGCGGCCCATCACCTCGACCACGAACACGCGCTCGTGTGGCCACCGTCACGGCGGTGTCGAAACCGAAGGTGATGACGGTGCCCGAGAGGTCGTTGTCGATCGTCTTCGGCACGCCGACGATTGGCAGCCCCTTCTTGACCAGGCCGCAGGCGATCCGCATCGAGCCGTCGCCGCCGATGGCGATGAGGGCGTCGATCTTGAGGCGCTTGAAGTTGGCGACGCGCGGTCTCGCCCGAAGGCATCGGCACCGGGTACTCGAAGGGGCTGTTGCGGTTGGTCGTGCCGAGGATGGTGCCGCCGAGGTGGGTGATGCCGCGCACCGAGTCGCGATCGAGCTGGATGATCTTCGAGGTGTCGAGCAGCCCCTCGTAGCCTTTCCGGATGCCGACCACCTCCCAGCCGCGGCGCAGGCTGGCGAGCACGATCGATCGGATGACGGCGTTGAGGCCCGGGGCGTCGCCGCCTCCGGTGTTGACGGCGATCCTGCGGATCTTCTCCACGCTCACCTCCGCCGCCGAAGACTGCGCAGCAGTCTACAGCATGGCCCACCGGCGCACAACGTTCAACGTTCAAACGTTTTAAGGTCAAAAAAGCCCCCTGCCGGGCAGGGGGCCTGAAGAGATGAAGGTGGGGCGTCAGATCGCGGCGAGCATCTGGTCCACCTCGGCGCAGGTCTTGCTGACCGCGCTGATGGACTTCGCGAAGGCCTCCTTCTCGGCGGCGCTGAGCTCGAGCTCGATCACCTTCTCCACGCCGCCCGCGCCGACGATCGCCGGCACGCCGACGAAGAGCCCCTTGACGCCGTACTCGCCCTCCAGCTTGGCGCACACCGGGATGATCTTCTTCTTGTCGTAGATGATCGCCTCGGCCATCTCGAGCGCGGCCCAGGCCGGCGACACGAAGGCCGAGCCGAAGCCGAGCAGGCCGACGATCTCGCCGCCCGCTTTGCGGGTGCGGGCCTCGATCGCCGCGAGGGTGGCCTCGTCGAGGAACTTGCCGACGGGGATGCCGGCGATCTGGCAGGTCGAGCGCACGGGCACCATGTCGTCGCCGTGGCCGCCGAGCACCATCGCGTTGACGTTCTCGACCGAGATCTTCGCCGCCTCGGCCACGAAGTAGCAGTAGCGGCCGGAGTCGAGCTGCCCCGCCATGCCGAAGAGCTTGTTCTTGGGCGGCTTGAGGGCCTTGTCGAGGGTGTAGACGATCGCGTCGAGCGGGTTGGCGATCGAGATGATGGTCGCCTTGGGGCAGTACTGCTTGATCCCCTCCGCCACCTGCTTCGTGACCTTGAGGTTGATGGTCAGCAGCTCCTCACGGGAGGGGAAGGTGCCGTCCGGCCGAGCCTTGCGGGGCACGCCCGCGGTGTTGATGATGAGCTCCGAGCCGGCCAAGGCCGAGTAGTCCTTGGACGCGACGCAGCGCACGTCGGAGCGGATGGTCGGCGTGCCCTCGGCGATGTCGAGGCACTTGCCTTTCGCCACCGACTGCTTCTTCTGCACCTCCTGCCGCTCCGGTGGGTCGTCCGGGTTGACGAAGGGGGCGGGGTCGGTCAGACCGACCTCGCGCGCCAGGCGCCGTTGCACGATCTCCTGGGTGAGGACGCCGCCGATGTACCCGCCGCCGATGAGTCCGATCTTTCCGAGCATCTCCTGCCTCCTTTTGCCGTCGCCGAGCGGCCCCGGCGAGCCCCGCCGGCCGCCGCGCCTCAGGCGTGTGAAAAAATGCACGAGTTCGTCGCGCGGAAGCAGAATACCACTTCGGCAGCGCCCTGGGGAGGCCTCTTCAGGAGTTGCTGCGGAACCAGGCCGCCAGGCGGCCGATGCCGTCGTCGAAGGAGACGCGGGGCTCGAAGCCGAGGTCCCGCCGCGCCGCACCGAGGTCGTACCAGTGCGCGGTCGCGAGGCTGCGGGCGATGAAGCGGGTCATCGGCGGGCCGCCGCGGAAGGGCACCACGGCATCCACGAGCTCGCACGCGCGCCCGAGGGCCAGGGCCAGGCGCAGCGGCAGCGAGCGTCGCTCGGGGGGCAGCCCCGCGGCGCCGAGGATCGCGCCGACGACCTCCCCCACCGACCGCGGCTCGCCGTTGGCGATGAAGTAGGCGCGTCCCGCACAGGACGCCCGCGGTGCCAGGCGCTCGGCCGCGAGCAGGTGCGCGTCGACGGCATTGTCGACGTAGGTCGTGTCGACCAGGCTCGTCCCTCCCCCAACGAGCCGCAGGCGGCCGGCGCGCGCGCGCTCGACGAGGCGCGCCACCAGGTTGGTGTCGCCGGGTCCCCAGACGAGGTGCGGGCGCAGGGCGAGCGTGGCGAGCTCCGGCCCGTTGGCGGCGAGCACGGCCATCTCGGCCATCGCCTTGGTCTGCGGGTAGGCGGCCTCGAAGCGGTCCGGATACGGGGTCGACTCGTCGGCGCCGGCCAGCCCGCGGCGCCCGTGGACCACGCTCGGCGAGCTGGTGAGGATCAGGCGCGAGACCCCGTTCCGCCTCGCTGCGGCGATCACGTTCTCGGTGCCGAGCACGTTCGTCCGGTAGAACGGCCCATAGGGACCCCACATGTCGACCCGGGCCGCGGCGTGGAAGACGACCTCGCGGCCCGCGGCCGCGCGCTCGACGACCTGCCCGTCCGCAACGTCTCCGAGCACCTGCTCGACGCCCAGCTCCCGCAGCCGCGCAGACTCCCGGCGCTGCAGCGAGCGGACCTCCTCGCCGCAGGCCACCAGCCTCTCGACCAGTGCGCCGCCGAGAAAGCCGCCGCCGCCGGTGACCAGGACCCTCATCCGCGGACCCGCGGCGCCGCCCACGCGGCGAGGGCGCGGCGGCCGATCTTGGCGTTGTGGCGGATATCCACCGGGAACCCGGGGTGGAAGAGGACGGTGGTGATCGAGCGCGTCGCCTCGCAGGAGGCCCCCAGGGCGAGCAGCTCGGCGCGGACCCGCCGCCGCTGCCACTCGCGGTGGCTGTTGAAGACCGCCTCGCAGGGCTCGGTGAAGAGCGTGCCGGCGGCAGTCCGCACCCGCTGCGAGACGCGGCCGCAGAACCACAGCCGGCCCTGCCGGTCGAAGTACCCCACGTCGCCCATGCGGTGGCGCACGGCGTCTCCGTCCGCGATCTTGGCGAGTGAATCGTGCCGCGGGGCGTTGAAGTACTCGCGGGTCACCTGCGGCCCGCTGACGACGATCTCGCCGACCTCGCCGACCCCGAGCCTGCGCTCCTCCCGCCAGCCTTCGACCGGCTCGTCGCTGACGGCGATGACGGCGGCGTCGATGGAGGGCACCGGCCGGCCGACGCAGGTTCCGGCCCCGCGCGCCGTCGCGGCCCGGGTATCGCCCAGGACCTCGCGGCTCGAGATGGTGGCCACCGGCAGCGCCTCGGTCGCGCCGTAGGGGGTGTGGATCGCGGCCCCCGGCCCGAGCAGGGACTGGAAGCGCTCGAGGATCGCCGGCGCGACCGGC
>JALOKS010000397.1 GCA_025456385.1 Thermoanaerobaculales bacterium
CGTGCTGGCGGGATGCCCGCACCACTATGTCGATCCATGTGCAGGCGGGGCGCCCGCACCACCAGAGGGCTGCTGAGTTGGGATGTGGTGTTGGCGCGGCCGTCTCGGCCGCCCAGGCAGATCCTCGGCGAGACGGTGCCCGGCCATCCCGATTCCTCGTCGCTGCGCTCCCCGGAGTGGCTCTTCGCAGCCTGGATGAACCCCTGGAGGTTGCAAATAATCAGCGGTTGAAATGCACAGACGCACTCGCCAACACGGGGTGGGTGGGTGGAATTCGAATTCCGAATTCCGAATTCCGAATTCCGAAATCGGCTCAGCCAAGTGGCTGAATGTCTCTGTGGTTCCCAGTCGCCCTCAGTGCATCTCCTGGACGCCCTGCTCGTACTGCTCGATCTGAGCGCGCAGGCGGGCGGGCGACCAGCTCATGGGTCCCCGCGCCTGGTGGGCGAGGATGCCGTTCGGGTCGTAGATGAGGGTTTCCGGCAGGCGGCGGACGCCGAAGAGGTCGGCGGTCTTGCCTTTGCGGTCGAGGTAGAGGTGTGCCAGGGGCACTCCAGTCGACTGCGCCCAGGTTTCGAGGCCCTCCGAGGACGGCGCGTCGGCGATGAAGACGACCTCGAGCGCAGGGTCGTCGGCGACGCCAGCGGCGAAGCGCGCGGCCTGCTCCTGCTCGGAGTGGCTCGCCGCAGCCGGGTCGAACCAGTGCAGCAGCATCACCTTGCCGGGCCTGCCGACGAGGTTGCGCCGCGTGCCGTCGAGGCTCTCGATCCACAAGAAGCCGCCGGCGTCGATCTTGGCCATCGCGTGGTCGTGGTCCGCGTGGCGCGGCGGAGTCTGGCTGTAGTACATCTGGTAGCCGAGAAACACTGCAGCGGCCACCGCGGCGGCACCTATGATCAGGCGGTTGCGAAGGGCTGGCTTCATCATCCGCGGATGATAGCAAACGGTTTCAGAACGCGACGAAGATCGTGTGCTGAGGGCCGCGGGCCCCCGTGCGGGCCGACACCGTCGTCACCTCGACCCGAAAACCGGCCCGCTCGAGGCGCCGCGTGAACGGCAGGTCGGGGTCTGCAGACCACACGCCGAGCGCGCCACCCGGCCGCAGGCTGCGGCGGATCGCCGCGAGGCCGGACGAGCCGTAAAGCGTCTGATTGCGGGCGGTGGTGAAAGCGGCAGGGCCGTTGTCGACGTCGAGCAGGATCGCGTCGAATGTCCCCGGTCTGCCGGCAAGGACCTCGGCGACGTCGCGGACCTCGAGGCGCACCCGCGGATCGTCGAGCGGGTGGCGGGCCAGCGCGGCGAGGTGGCTCCGGTTCCAGTCGACCACGGCCGGCAGGATCTCCGCCACCACCACCGTTGTCGCGCCGCGGGCCGCATCGAGCACGGCGCGCAGGGTGTAGCCCATGCCGAGGCCGCCGATGAGGACGCTGCGGGGCAGCCCCTGGACCCGCGCCAACGTCAGGCGCGCCAGCTCCTCCTCCGAGCCGTGGGCGCGGCTCGACATCAGCTCGAGACCGTTGACCCGGATGGCGTAGACCCCGTCGCGCTCGTAGAGCACGAGCTCCCGGCCGTCGGGCGTCGTCGCGCGTCCGAGGGTGTGCTGAGGTTTCATGGCCGGCCGGACCGTAGCACTGAAGGCCCGAGGCCGTAAAGATGGACCAGCACCACCCTGGCGATGCGGACCCGGGGTGTGATGATGGTGCGGCCGTCTCCGTCGCGAGCGGTCGTTGACCATTCGTGCGGGCGGGACGCCCGCACCACCACGGCGATTCGTCCTGAAGCGGGAGGACAGCACCACCACGGCGATTCGTCATGGAGCGGGAGGACAGCACCACCACGGCGATGGCGTGGCGGACGGGACGACCCCACCACCTGAGCGGAGCTCATGAAAAACGCCCCGGCTGGCGCCGGGGCGAGGGTTCCGGAATCAGGGCGTGCGCGGTTACCTGGCCTGGACGACGAGCGGCGAGAGGCCTGCTGCGGCGGATTCGATCGCCGCCTGGAGCTCCTTCTCGCTGGCGGTGCGGGAGGGCCCGAGGAGGTCGCTGAGGATCGTCGTCACCTCCGAACGTGAGGTGTCGATGCGCAGGGTGCCGTCGTGGAGGTTGATGCTCGCGTCGGCGGCGATCCGGGCGGCCGCCTCGTCGAAGGCCGCGTCGGGCGCCACCACGGCGCCGAGCCGCGAGCGAAGGTAGGACGTGACCTCGGTGCGGATCGCGCCCTCCAGACGGTTCCCGATCCGCTCGATCTCGCGCTGATCGCGCTCCATCAGGCGCTGCTGGCGCTCCATCTCCCGGGCCTTGCGCTCGAGCTCGGTGTGCGTCCGCGCCATCTCGGCGTGGATCGGCTCCATGTCGACCTGGGCCGCCGCGAGCTCGGCCTGCAGCTTCGCCATCTGCTCGTGGGTGGCCTCGATCTGCTCGAGGTACGGCTGCATGTCGACGTGGATGGACTCCACCTTGGCCATGTGGGCCTCGATCTGCTCGTGGATCTGGCGCTGCACCTCCTCGAGGGTGCCGTCCTCGATGTGGATCTCGAGGCTCTGCAGCTCCTTCTGGAAAGCCTCCATCTGCTTCTCGAAGGGCTGCATGTCGACCTCGATGTCGCGGATGCGCGCGAGGTAGGGCTCGAGCTCGGCCTCGATCTCGGCGATGCGCTCGACGTCAACCGCGGCCGCGGCCTCGGCGATCGCCGCGAGCTCCGGCTCGAGCTCGATCTCGATCGCTTCGATGGCGGCGATCTGCGGCGCGAGCCGTGCCTCCGCGGCTTCGAGCTCGGCCACCAGTGCGGCAATCTCCGGGCTCGCTGCTCGCGGGGCCGGGGCGGCTGCCGACCGCGGGTGGCCGGCGATGGCGGGCGCCGGGTGCGGGGCGGGGGCGGGTGCCGCAGAGGGTGCGGAGGCGGGTGCCGGAGCGGGTGCTGGGGTGGGCGGCGATGAGACCGCCTCGGCCTCGGGCCCGCCAGGCGCCACCGCCGCGAGAGCCGGGACCAGGGACGCGACGAGCAGGGCGGCGGGGATGAGCGAGATGATGCCGACGCGGCGGTGCGTGCTGCGCTTCAAGAGCGTCATGATGCGTTCCTCCAGGTGGGTTCGGCGGGCCATCCCGAGGGCGGGGATGGCCGGGTTGGGGCAGAACTGGGCGTGGCGGGCGATGCCGAGCAGATGGCAGGCGTAGTCGGAGGCTCCGGTGCCCAGGGCCAGGACCTCCTCGTCGCAGGCCAGCTCCTGCTCGAGCTC
>JALOKS010000398.1 GCA_025456385.1 Thermoanaerobaculales bacterium
GACTCCTCGATGACCTGCTCGAGGAACAGGTTGAGCTCCTCAACCTCCCCGACCGTCAGCTGCGAGTCGGCCAGGGCGGCACGCACCCGGCGCATGAAATCCCCCATCACCGGGTAGGGGTCGTCAAGGCGCTCGAGCAGGCGGCGGAAGCGCTCGAGGTTGGCTGCGGTGCGCTGCCGCTCGGCCGGCGGCAGCTCCAGGGGCAGGTTCTGAACGACCGCCCGGCGGCCCTGCTCGAGCGTCACCCACACTCCGCGGCGCAGCACCGACAGGCCGGCGAAGAGGAGCGCGAGGAGGATCACCGCCGCCACCAGCAGGAGGTAGACGCGCACGCGGGGGCCGCAGCCCGAGCCGCCGCGCCACGCCTCCTTGCCGGTCGACGGCGGCAGCAGGAGCTCAGGCGCCGGCGGCGCCGGCCGCGGCGGAACGGGGGCTTCCGGCTCCGGCTCGCGGTGTCCGGGTCGCTCCTCGGAGTCGATCGGCCGCTCGTCCATCCGGGCATTGTACGGGAGACGCTGGAACGTTGGAACGTGCTCAGGTTGCACGTCTTCGAGGTCAAGGCTGGGTTGGGGCAACGTTCAACGTTGAACGTGAGCCTCTTGCAGAATTCAACAGAACTGACATAACGGATTCCACATCGCATGTGCGGTGCCAAAGCATTCGCGAGGGCGCACCCTTCAGGGTGCGCGAGGAGATCGCTGAAGGGTCCGCCTCCAACGGGAAACGCGAATTCTGCACGAGGCTCACGTGCTAAGGTCGTGGCTTCGAGGCACCGAAACAGGAGGCATCGAATGACCGGGCTTTTGGAGAGAGATCGGGCCGCGCTGCTGGTGATCGACGTCCAGGAGCGGATCAACGCGGTCATGGCGGACCAGGGACACCTCCCCCGCCTCGAGGTCCTGGTGCAGGCCTGCGACGCGCTCCGGGTGCCGGTGCTGGCGAGCGAGCAGTACCCGCAGGGCCTCGGACCCACCGTGGCGCCGCTCGCCGAGCTGCTCGGCGACACGCCCGCCAAGCTCACCTTCTCCTGCAGCCGCGACGACCGTCTGCGCACCGCCATCGAGCGCCGCGGCCGCGACCAGATCCTCGTCACCGGCATCGAGGCCCACGTCTGCGTCCTGCAGACCGCCCTCGACCTCCTCGACGCCGGCTATGAGGTCCACGTCCCCCACGACGCCGTCAGCTCCCGCCGCCCGGCCGACAAGCAGTGGGCATTGCAGCGCATGGCCGCCGCCGGCGCCGCCATCACCACCACCGAGTCCGCACTCTTCGAGATGCTCGAGCGCTGCGACACCGCCGAGTTCAAGCAGGTGGCGAAGCTGATCAAGAAGATACCGGTCCCATAGCTCTGAGTTTTGAGTCTCGAGTCTTGAGTTTCCGACCGTTCTCCCGGGCTCGGCAGGGTCGGGCTCGGAGCTCGGATCCTGCCCGACGCCTCTCCCACTCGCACCGAACCCGGACCCTTTCCGGAGGACACCTGGGGCCGCAGGCTCCAGACTGGCCTCGTGATCACGCCGCAGATGGAAGGTCGGGCGGCCCCGCGCCGCCGGGACGAGTTGTCGCCTGAGGGTTTCAGGCGTATATTTTTCTCAAAATGCGGCACGAACAGGATGGAGCGGCGGCGTCCCGGCAGGCGTTTCGTCTCGGCGCCTGGCTGGTGGAGCCTGCCCTCGACCGCATCTCCCGCGACGGGACGGTGGTCCGCCTACGCCCGCGGGCCATGGACGTCCTGGTCGTCCTCGCCGCGGCCGCCGGGACCCTGGCTGCGAAGCAGCAGCTCGTCGATGCCGTGTGGCGGACCGAGTTCGTCTCCGACCACGCCCTCACCCAGGTTATCGCCGAGCTCCGTGCGGCCTTCGGCGATGACGCCCGCCGCCCCGCCTACATCGAGAACATCCCCCGCCGCGGCTACCGCCTGGTGGCCGCGGTGACGCCGGTCGCCGCGGCCGTGCCGGCGACCCGCCAGGCCTCGCTGCCCTGCAAGCTCCGCAGCGACCAGGGCGACCACCTCCTCCGCCAGGGCGCCAACGTCATCGGCCGCACCGGCGACGCCGACATCTGCATCGACCGCAGCGAGGTCTCGCGCTGCCACGCCCGGATCCTGGTCGAGGGCGCGGACGCGACGCTCGAGGACCTCGGCTCGAAGAACGGGACCTACCTCAACGGCGCCCGCCTCGGCCAGCCGACGGCCCTCAGCGACGGCGACGAGATCTGGATCGGGCGCAGCGTCGCCCGCTTCCGCTTCCTCGTCGCGGGCGAGCCGACCCGGACCGAGCAGAGCGTGCCATGAACGGTCGTCGGATTTCGGATTTCGGATTTCGGATTTCCGCCAACTCACGCGGAATACGACCCGAAAGATGCCCCCCACGGGCCGCACCACAGTGGCGTCGACACCATGTTGGTGCAGGCGTCACGCCCAAACATCGGCCGCGGCGACGAGGGCATGACTGACCCCGGCCCCACCCGCACCGAGGACGAGGGGGCGACCCTCGACCTGCCGCAGGGAGTGGGCGGCATCGCCCCCGGGCAGGTGCTGGGCGAGCGGTATCAGATCCGCTCCCTCCTCGGCCGCGGCGGCATGGGCGAGGTCTGGCACGCCTTCGACCTCAAGCTCCGGGTCGAGGTCGCGCTCAAGGCCCTGCGCGAGGACCTCTTCAAGAGTGAGCGGCGATTGGAGATGCTGCGCGACGAGGTCCGCGCCGCCCGCAAGGTTGTGTCGCCCAACGTCTGCCGGATCTTCGACCTGATCGAGGTCGCGGGCAGAGAGCTGGTGTCGATGGAGTACGTCGACGGGGCGACCCTGCTCGAGGTTCTGCGAG
>JALOKS010000399.1 GCA_025456385.1 Thermoanaerobaculales bacterium
TGGCTCCCTCGCCGCGGACGTGGGAGATGTACATCCCGCCGGCTGCCGCGGCCTCCTCGACGAGCGCGACCAGCTCGTCGGTCGAGGCGAAGCTGCCCGGCGGGTAGATGAGCGCCGAGGCGACGCCGAGCGCTCCGTCCTCCATGGCCTGCCGCACGAGCACGCGCATCGCCCCGAGCTCGTCCGGCGTCGGTGCCCGGTCCTCATGGCCGATCACGTAGGCCCGCGGCGTCGCCGCACCGATGAACGAGGCGACGTTCGGCGACACCCCCCGGCGCTCCAGGTACCTCAGGTACTCGTCGAGGGTCGCCCACTCGATGTCGTAGCGGATGTCGCCCTGGAGCCTGAGAGCCTCCGCCCTCATGGCGTCGTTGAGAGGACCCATCGAGTCCCCCTCGCCCATGACCTCGAGCGTCACCCCCTGACGGATGTCGCTCTGCGAGCGGCCGTCCTCGATCAGCGACTCGTTGGCCCAGCACATCATGTTGACGAAGCCCGGCGCCACCGCGAGCCCCGAGACGTCGATCTCCTGCTTCCCGGCCTCGTCGCCGAGATCGCCGATGGCGGCGATCACGTCGCCCCGGAGCGCGACGTCGCCAACGAAGGGCGGCCCGCCGCCGCCGTCGTAGATCGTGCCGCCGCGGAGCACGACGTCGAACTGCGGCCGCGACGGGGTGCCGCCGCAGGCGGAGAGCAGGGCGAGGACGCCGAGCAGCGCCGCCGCCCCACTCGCCGCCGGCGGCCATCTCGTCCGGAGGCCCGCGGGTACCAGACGAACGTGTGCGGATGGGCGCATGGGTCACTCTCCCAGGATTGAAGCCGGACGTCTCAGGTGGAAGGCCCTGCCGCGGGCTGCCGGCGCACGATCATCAGGGTCCGATCGTCGTGGTAGGGGCGGCCCTCGACGAAGGCGTCGACCGCGGCGTGGATCGACGCCGCGAGGTTCTCCGGCGGCTCCGTGCGGTGCTCGCGGCAGATCTCGATCAGCCGCTCGCGCTCGAACATCTCGTCGCGAGGGTTGGCGGCCTCGGTGATGCCGTCGGTGTACAGGATCAGGGTGTCGCCGGGTGCGAGCTCGCTCCTGGAGTCCGAGTAGGTGGCGTTCGGCATCAAGCCCAGGGGCATGCCGGTCGGCATCAGGAGCTCGACCTCGCCGCCGGCGCGGACAAGGATGCTGGGGTCGTGGCCGGCGCTCGCGAAGCGCAGCGCGCCCGTGTCCGACGACAGGATGCCGAGAAACGCGGTGGCGAAGGACTCGACCGGCGTTTTCGCGTTCATCTGCGGGGACACCCGGCTGAAGATCGCGGCCGGCTCCATGTCCTCTCCGAGAAATGCGTTGACCAATGCGTCCACGTAGCCGGTCAGCAGCGACGCCGCGATTCCCTTGCCCGACACGTCGGCGATGACGACCGCGAGCTCGCCGCGTCCGGGTCGCTCCACGATCTGATAGTAGTCGCCCGACACGCCCCGGGACGGCGTGTTGGCGCCGTGGATCTCGAAGCCGCGCACCTGCGGCATCGCCGCCGGGAGCAGCGCCACCTGGATGCGGCGCGCGACGGCGACCTCTTGCTCGAAGCGGCGCCGCTCGGCGGCCTCCTCGGCGAGGGCCATGTTGCGCAGCCGCAGGCCGGTGGCCGAGGCCACGACCGCGAGCAGCTCCATGTCGGCCTCGGTGAACTGGCGGCTGGCGAGGGTCGAGCTGAGAACGATCATGCCGATGGCGCCGGCCGGGGTGAGCAGGGGCGCCGCGACCAGGTTGCGCACGCCGGCGTCGAGCAGGCTCTCCGCCGCCGCGAAGCGCTCGTCGGTGCCCGCGTCCGTGACAACCGCGACGAGGCCGTTGTCGATGACCTCGCGGGCGAGGCTCTGCGATTCGGGGAAGGCGTCGGTGTCGGAGCTCTGTGATCGGCTCGCCGCCCGCACCACCCTCTCGCCCTCCTTGAGGAAGATGGCCCCGTGGCGGGGCTTCATGTGCGCGAAGACCCGCTCGAGCACGCCGTCCAGGAGCTCGCCGAGAGTCGCCGAGGCGTCCAGGGCCCGGTGGATGTCGTAGAGCACGCGGAGGTGATCGGCAGCATGCCGCAAGGCGCTCGCGTCGCCGGCACTCGGCTGCACCAGCTCGCGCTCCGAACCCGCGATCAGGTCGCTCGCCGCGCGCAGGATCGTTCCCTCGGTGCTGAAAGAGGACGTAGCGGAGGAAGTGGCGACCGGGGGCCCGCCCACCGCGATGACCGAGGCCGACATCGTGACCAGGTCGCCGGTCTTCAGGGCCGTCGGTCGAGCGATGAGCGAGCCGTTGACCCGAGTGCCGTTGCGGGAGCCGAGGTCCTCGATCAGCCACGTGTCCCCGGAGCGAAAGATGCGCGCGTGGCGCCGCGACAGGCTGCGGTCGGCGATCGAGAGATCGCTCTTCGACGAGCGGCCGACCACCAGCCGGTCCTCGCGGAGCTCGTGCACGAAGGGCTGGCCTTCGGCGGGTGTGATGTGCAGCTTCAGCATGCCGGAGAAGATGATACATCGTCTCCAAAATCGCTGGACGGTCGAGCCTGCAGCGGTCAGGCGCCCTCATGGTTGACCAGCAGGTGGTGCTGTCAGAGGTCACGGTCGGAGACGTGGAAGAGCGGCCCCTGGGCGAGCAGCCCGATGTGGCCGATGCCACGGCGCACGGCCGGTGCCTCGATTCGTCGGAGCCGTTGCGGTTCCGGCGCTCGCTCGAGCACACGGGCCGGCAGGTGCTAGACTCGTTCCAGCGAGCGCGACGAACCAGGGTGCGGCGGAGACCCGGACGCGGAACCCCGGGAGGACACGGCAGTGCG
>JALOKS010000092.1 GCA_025456385.1 Thermoanaerobaculales bacterium
TGCGACCCCCTCGACCACGGCCACGATCGCTGCCGGAGGCGAGTTCACACCTCCACCAGCTACTGACCGACGGAGACGACCCGGAGGTGACCAGGCCACGACCCATACGCCGTGCATCCGGGCACGGAGACGGAGACGGGCACGGGTCGCAGCCATGGCCTCCATTCCATGCAGTTCGGGATGATCCGAACGTTCAAAGGTTTTCGATGAGAGCCTTGATGTTTTCGGGGTGTCGGGAGGAGAAGTTCAGACGTGTAAGGTTCCGACGTGCTGACGATGAACGGCCCACCTAGTTGACCTGGCGCTGCTCGGAGAGGCTCGACAGCCGATCGGAGACGTCGCGGTAGGCGGGGTTGACGGCGAGTATCTCGGCCAGGATTCCGTACGCCTGCTCGCTGTCCCCTGCGGCCTCGTACGCCACCGCGAGGTCGTAGCGCAGCCCGAGGCGAGCGTCCTCGGAGATGTCCGGGGCGACCAGGGCCTTCTGGTACCAGCTCGCCGCCTCCGACCACATCCCCTGCTCCTGGAAGCACACGCCGATGATCGAGAAACTCTCGGATGGCCTCGGGCAGGAGCCCCATCTCGCGGTAGGCAATCCCGAGGTTGAAGTGCGTGTCCGAGTCCTCCTCGGACAGCTGCTCGGCGACACCCTTCTGGAACTCGCGAAACACCTCTTCGAGGAGCGCTTCGCCCTTGCCGCGACCGGTGGCCTCGTCGACCATGGCCTCCTCGGCGGCGAGCTCGGCCTCGAGCTCTTTGGCGAGATCGATGTACTGCTCCTCGTCCGCGAACAGCTCCTCGGCGCCCTCCTCGACGGTCTCGACCGGCTCGAGGAGCACGCCGACATTCTTGAGCTGGAGCCGGCGCCGCACGACCTCGGGGTCATCGGGATGCTCCTCCTCGAGCCTCGCGAGCACCCTCGCCGCATCGTCGAAGAGCTCCTGATCGATGAAGAAGTCGATCTGCTCGAGATCGCCCATCGAAGGGCCGACGAAGCTGTCCGTGATCTCCACCAGCTCCTCGGCGGCCTGGGGCGCGGGCACGACCGGAGAGCTCGGAGGGTGCTGCGGCGGCGCCACCGGGGCTCCGGGAGCCGGGCCGAAGTCGACCGCCACCTCTTCCACCAGGGGTTCCGGGGTCTCGACGACCGGAGGCGCCCCTGCGACAGCGACCGGGCCGAGCTCGCCCTCCTCGACCTCGACGACCTCGATCAGATCGCTCTCCTCGTCGACGAACTCGATCGCCTCCGGCGCCTCGATGACGCTTCCGCCGGAGCTCGCCTCCTCGTCCGCGAGCGAGCCCCTTCCGGCAAGCAGCGGCCGACCGTCCCCGAGCTCGGGGATCGCGGCCAGCAGGTTCGCCACCTGGTCCTCGGTCCCCTGCATCCGGTGGTGCTCGACCACCGGGAGCGCCATCGAGACCGCCGCCTCGCGGTCGCCGTGCTCGGCGTACAGGAGCGCCAGGCGGCGCCGCGGCTCGAGCTCATCGGGGCAGAAGAGAACCACGTCCTCGAGGTGGTTGATGGCCTTCTCGACGAGGCCGTACTTGGCGAAGACCGAGGCCTCGGCCAGGCGCTCCTCGAGGTCGAAGGCCTCGGGGGCCGAAACTTCGGCGATCTTCGCTGCCGGCGGCTCCGGGGCCGCCGGCTCGAGCGACCGGACAGGCTCCGCAGGCGGCTGCGGTGGGCGCGGCGGCGTTGGCTCGAGCTCGATCTCCTCGATCACGCCGTCATCGTCGACTCCGTCGATGACCGCGATCTCCTCGGCCGCCTTGAAGCGGTTCTCGTCAACATGGTGGAGCTCCGCAAGGCGCTTGCGGAAGAGCTGGTTCGCCGGGTCGATCTCCTGGAGCTCCAGGAACAACCGTTTGGCGGCCTCGAGCTCGTTGTTCTTGAAGTAGCTCTCAGCGAGCGCAGCCCGCAGCGTGAAGAGCGCCCTCTGGTCGTTCGATGGCCCCCAGGCCCTGACCGCCAGGCGCAGCACCTCCTGGTCCTCGGGGAGCTCCTTGAGAAGCTCCTTGAGAGACTTCTGCGCCGCGCGGTGGTCCCCACGCTCGAGCATCTCCCGGATCGTCGGGATCAGCATCTCGCGCGCCTCGCCGGCGTCGCCGGAGGACACCAGGGCATCGCCCATCAGGGCCCTGATCCGGGAGTTCTTGGGATCGACCTCGAGCACCTCCCTGGCGAGTGCGAGGGCGGCCTCCGTCTCCCCCATCCCGAGCCGGGTCCGCGCCAGGAGGATCTTCAGCTCCACCGAGTCCGGCGAGCGGTCGACCCCGAAGCTGAGAAACTCGAGTGCCACCGGAGCGCGGCCGGCGTCGAGCAGGGTCTCGCAGACGCGGGTGAGGAACTCGCCCTCGGGGGGGTTCTTCTCCAGCACGTGGCGGTACAGGCGCTCCGCCTCGTCGAGCTTGCCGCTGTCCAGGAGCGTGGTGCCGAGACGGTTGTAGACGTTGATCGCTGAGCCGAACTCGCCGCGCCGCAGCAGCAGGTCGGCGAGCCGCAGGGCGAACTGGCTGTTGGTGGGGTCGAGCTCCACCAGCTTCTCGTAAGCGGCGATCGCCTTTTCGCGCTCGCCGTTCTTGACGTACCAGTCAGCGAGGATCTGGTACTCCCGCCTGGCCTCGACGGTCAGCTTGAGCTCGGCGTACAGACCGGCGAGGCGCTCGAAGATGTCGAGCCGCTGCGGGTCCATGCGCTGCACCTTCTTCAGGATTGCGATGGCTTTGGGGAGGAAGCCGTCCTTCGTGAAGTGATCGGCGATCTCCTCGTAGAGCTCGATCGCCCGCTGCACCTGTCCGACCCGGCCATAGAGGTCGCCGACCCGGTTGATGATGGTGGTGTCGCCCGGGAAGCGTTTGAGGATCTTCTCGTACTCGCGAATGGCCTGATCGAGCTTGCCCTTCTGGACAAGCTTTTCAGCGTCCTGCAGGACCTTGTCCCGTTTGACCGCCATTCACTCCTCAAGCGCGCCAGCCCGCTGTTGGGTCCGAGGCCGAACGCCGCCGCCCTCGAAGTGAACAGTGCGGGCTGGTCTGTCCTGATCCCAATCCACATGGTAACACAGGCTGCCAGCACGAGTTGCGGGCCGGTCTCCCGGCTCGCTCGCCGGCTCGGCAGGGCGTCGCCCGGGCGGTCTGCACGACCCGGACTGGGGGCTCAGCGGGCGCGGTCGCGCTCCCTGATGCGCGCCGCCTTGCCGCGCAGGCTGCGGATGTAGTACAGCTTCGCCCGCCGCACCCGACCCTGGCGCGCGACCTCGACGCGAGCGATCGAGGGAGTGTGGAGCGGGAAGGTCCGCTCGACGCCGATACCGGAGGAGATCTTGCGGACCGTGAAGGTCTCCGAGACGCCACCGTGCTTGCGCGCGACAACCAGGCCCTCGAAGACCTGAATGCGCTCTTTGTCGCCTTCCTTGAGGCGCACATGGACCTTGACCGTGTCACCGGGTCGGAAATCGGGGATATCTGTCCGCAGGTAGTCCTGTGTGGCTTCGCGAATGAGGTCCATGGCTGTGCGCCTCCCGTGCAAACCGCGGGCCGAGACCGCCCACGGACGCGGGAGTATACACGCCTTGTCGCGCCCGTTCAAGGGGATAGCTCAACCGCCGGGGTGGAGCGGCAGCGTGTCGCCGCCGTCGCCCTCGTCGCCCTCCCCGGGCTCCGCCGGCGCGGGAACCCCGAAGGCGTGCGCCCGGCCCCCGAAGGGCACCAGCACCACCCTTCCGTGCCCGTCGAGCAGCCGGTCATCCGGCCACGGAGCACCGGCGGCGCCGAGGAAGGCCCGGAACCCGAAGGGCACGACGGCGTCCTCGGGAGCGAGCCAGTCCGGGACCACGAGGTCCCACCGCTCCTCGTCCTCCGGCACCGCTCTGAACTCGAGCTCGGAGAGCGGCCGCGATCCGAGCGCCTCGCTCTGAGCGACCAGCTCCTGCGCCTCGTCGACCAGGCCCTCGAGCATCTCCTCGGCGAAGGACGCCACGAGGTCCCGGTCCTCGGTTCCGGAAACCTCGGCCGTGAGCAGCAGCTGGTAGGTGTCGCCTTCGAGCTCATCCCCGGCGAGGAAGTCCAACGCCAGCTCCGCGCCACTCTCCGTCGCTTCCACGTCGTACGAGGACCCGTGGACCAGGTCGCGAACGACCAACGCCAGCAGCAGCTCCTCGACGCTCTGCGCCGGGAACCCGATCTCCCACCCCGCTTCCCAGGCCTCCATCCTCGCCCTCCTTGCATCGCGGGTCCCGCCGCGCCGGCTCAATAGTCGCACGGGCGCGGCGCGCGCCGCGCCCCTCAGTCATCAGCATCCCGGGCACGGCCGAAGATCGCGGCCACCCCGATGCCCAGCAGGTAGAGCAGGATCATCGGAACGGCGAACACGGTCTGGGTCGCGATGTCCGGGGTCGGAGTGATCAAGGCCGCGATGACGAAGATGAGCAGGACCGCCCAGCGGAACCAGCGCAGCAGCTGGCGGGCGTTGACAATGCCGAAGCGGGCCAGAAAGAAGATCAGCATCGGCATCTCGAAGACCAGCCCGAGCCCGAGCAGGATCTTCGACATCATCGAGAAGTACGCGGTGATCGTCACGACCTGCTTGAAGTCCTCGCCGACACCAAGCAGAAATCGCACGACGAGCGGGAACGCGACCCTGTAGCCGAAGTAGCCGCCCGCGACGAAGAAGAGAGTCGTGAAGATGATGAAGGGCGCCGCGAGGCGCCGCTCCCGGCGGTAGAGGCCGGGCCTCAGGAAGAGCCACAGCTGCAGCAGCAGGAACGGCGAGGCCGCGAAGATGGCGGTCAGGAGCGCGACCTTGACATAGAGCATGAAGGGCCCGGAGAGCTCCGTGAAGGCGAGCTTGTCGCCGGGGGGCAGCACATCCAGGATCGGCGCCTGGAGCCAGTGGAAGATGGTCGGGGCGAAGTACCAGCTCGCGAGGAAGGCCACGAGGAGCGCGATCACGCTGGCGAGGATGCGCCGCCGCAGCTCATCGAGGTGATCGAGCAGGGTCATCCGCGGCAGCTCTTCCCCTTCGATCTCCGCCGGGCGCTCCATCTCGGGCTCCGCGGCGCTCACGGCGGGCCGCCCTCCCCGCTGTGCGCATTCCCGTCCTCCGGCCCGGAGGCCGGATCGAGGACCTTCTTCACCACTGTCTCGACGGGGCTCTCGATGCTCCGCTTGAGGTCTCGCAGCTCCTTGCCGACGCCGCGGATCCCCTTGAGGTCGCGCTCGACCTCGCGCACGTCCTCCGCTGCGACCTCGTCCTCGATGGTGCGCTTGAACTCGTTCGAGGCCCGCCGGAACTCGCCCAGCGCACGACCGATCGAGCGCCCGATCTCCGGCATCTTGCGCGGGCCGAAGAGCAGCAGCGCGACGACGAAGATCAGGATCAGCTCGGGCACGCCGAGGGTTCCGAACACGCCGGTTCCTCCCGTCGCGACGAGTATACCGGCACACATTTCGGATTTCGGATTTCGGATTTCGAATTTCTGTGTCGTCGTGTCTCGAACGTCTTCTCCTGTTTCGGCGGGAGTGATCGGAGCGGGCCCCGGGTTACACTGGACCGAATCAATGGGCGCCGACCAAGGCGCCGGTGACAGGAGTCAGATGTCCGGCACAAGGCACCCGTTCAGGCCGATCACCATCGCGATCGCGACCCTCACCATCGGAGCAACCGCGGGCGTCCTCTTCGGCCAGCGCTCGGTACCCGAGGACGAGGCCCAGCTCATGCTCAGGGCCTCCCGGGTGGTCAACCTGTTGATCGAGTGGCTCCCGACCGAGGCTGATCCGGCCGACATCGTCTATGACGGCATCGGCGGCATGCTGGAGGTCCTCGATCCCCACTCCAACTTTCTCGACCCCCGCAGCTTCAACCAGATGCGGTCGCGCCAGGAAAGCTCATTCTTCGGTGTCGGCATCATCATCTCGCGGCGTGAGGGCAAGATCACGGTCATCGCGCCCATGGCCGGAACCCCGGCGGCGTCCAAGGGCCTGCGCACCGGCGACGTGATCATCAAGGTCGGCGAACAGAGCACGGAGGAGCTCGCCCTCGACGAGGTGGTCGAGCTGGTGCGAGGACCCGAAGGCACCGACGTCCGGCTGACCATCCTCCGCCCCGGGCTCAAAGAGCCCTTCGACGTGGACATCACCCGCACCCGAATCCCGCAGACCACCGTCCGCTACGCCTTCATGGCGAGGCCGGATGTCGGCTACATCCGGCTCTCGGAGTTCAGCTCGTCGAGCGCGCGGGAGGTCCGGCAGGCGATCGAGCGCCTGTCGGCGGAAGGCATGCGGCACCTCGTTCTCGACCTCCGCAACAACCCCGGCGGTTCGCTCGACGCCGCGATCGGGGTCTCCGACGCCTTCCTCACGAAGGGGAACCTCATCGTCACGACCCGCGGCCGCACACCATCGAGCCACTCCACCATCTCCGCACCGGGAACCGGCGAGCCATTCCACGGGGCCGTCATCGTCCTCGTCAATGAGGGCTCGGCCTCGGCCTCGGAGATCGTTGCCGGTGCGATCCAGGACCATGATCGCGGTCTCGTGCTCGGCGAGGTCACCTGGGGCAAGGGCCTCGTGCAGACCGTGTTCACGGTCCGCGACACAGGGCTCGCCCTGACGACCGCCCGCTACTACACCCCTTCCGGGCGCTCCATCCAGCGCGACTACGAGTCCTTCTTCGACTACATCACCCACCGCAACGGCAGCGACGGCAACGCCGTGCACGAGACGGACGCCGGCCGGACGGTGCTCGGGGGTGGCGGGATCACTCCCGACGTGTCGGTGAGCAACCGGACCCTGTCTGAAAACCTCGCCCGCCTGTACGGAGCTTCGGCGTTCTTCCGCTTCGCGGTCGATCTCGTCAACGAGGTGCCGGAGGCGGAGCAGGCCGCCATGGCCCGCGCCTTCGCGGTCGACGAAGCCGTCCTGCAGCGCTTCTGGTCGTGGGTGGACGAGGTCGACGCTCTCGGGGCGGAGGCCGTCGCCGAGATCCAGGCGAGTCCCCAGGACGTCTCCGACGTCGCGCTCGGGATCAGGGTGGAGGTGCTCAACGCGGCCCTGGGGCTGGACGAGGGATACCGCGCCGCGCTCGAGACCGACGAGCAGTACCAGGCCGCGCTGGCCCACCTGCCCGAGGCCCAGGACTTCTGGATCGCATGGCAGGCCGCGAATTTAAACTGAGACGAGCGTCGATTTTTGAGTTTTGAGTTCTGAGTTTTGAGTTCTGAGTTGTGAGGGCGTCACCCGCCCTGCCGCTGGCGGGAGGGCTCCGGGCGCCATTCCTCAGTCCTCAGTCCTCAGTCCTCAGTCCTCAGTCCTCATTCCTCACTCGCGGTCTTCCCAGATCAGGGTCACCGGGCCGTCGTTGACGAGCTCGACCTCCATCAGCGCGCCGAAGACCCCGGTCTCGACTGCCGCGCCCTCGTTCCGGAGCAGCTCGACGAAGCGCTCGAACATCGGCTCGGCCAGCTCGCCGGGCAGGGCGCGGTCGAAATCCGGACGCCGGCCCTTGCGGATCGAGCCGGCGACGGTGAACTGCGACACCGCCAGGACCGCGCCGCCGATCTCGTCGAGCCCGCGGTTCATCCGTCCCTCGTCGTCGGTGAACACCCGCAGGGTCGCGACCCGCTTCGCAGCACGCTCGATCTGTCGCTCGCCGTCTCCTCGTTCGAGACCGACGAGGAGAAGCAGGCCCCGGGCGATGCGGCCGACCGCGGCGCCCTCGACCCGGACCTCCGCCCGGGACACCCGTTGGATCACCATTCTCACCCGTCGCCCCGCCCCCTCACCGCGGTCACCAGCGAGCGCAGCTCGCGCCCACCGAGGAGGCTCACCAGGCCGACGTAGACGACAGCTGTCGGCAGCAGCACCGCGCCCAGCCGGAGTGCGCCGGCGAACGAGGTATGGTCGATGCCCGCGAGCCACGGCTGCACCTGGACGAGCGCGAGAGCGACCGCCGCCGACGCCACAACCTGGCGCGCCACCGCAACCAACGCCGGCGCCACCGGGGCCTCTCCGAAGCCGTAGATCCTCTTGTAGAGCAGCCCCAGAAACAGACCGTAGCAGGCCATGGCAACGGTGTTCGCCCAACCCAGACCGGCGGTCCCCCAGGGACCGACCATGAGGGCGCAGGCGGCGGTGAAGATGACCAGCGACACCAGGCTTCCCCACATCGGCGTGCGGGTGTTCTTGTGGGCGAAGAAGGCGCTCGCCATGACCTTCACCTGACCGGTCCCGACCAGGGAGAAGGCGTAGGCGGTCAAGGTCACGCCTGTCATCTCGACATCGTGAGGGCTGAAGCGGCCGCCGCCGAAGAGCAGACCGATGATCGGTCGGGACAGCACCGCCATCACCGCGGCGGCCGGAAGCGTGACGAAGCTGACGAGGGTGGCGGTCTCCAGCAGCGTTCGCGGCGCCCGCTCCGGCGTCAGGCGCAGCTCGCGCGACAGCACCGGCAGCAGGACGGTGGTCAGCTGCACGACGATGCTGCCGAAGACGAGCTCGGTGACCCTGTACGCACCGTAGGTGTAGCTGACCCCCGAGTCGAGAAAGGACGCGAAGCGGTTGGAGACCAGCTGGTTGATCTGGTTGATGCCGAGCACCGGAATGCCGGGCAGCATCAGGACGAGCACGCCGCGGACCTGCGGCGTCCACAGGCCCCGCCATGCCGGCCGCAGGCCGTAGCCGAGCCGGCGCACGGCGGGCGCCTGGACCACGAACTGCAGGAGCCCGCCGGCAAGCACTGCGAGCGAGAGGACGAGCTCCGGCTCGGCGAAGCGGGGCACCGCCCACCACGCGGCGACGGCCAGCGTGAGGTTGAAGAGGATGGGCGTCGAGGCCGAGAGCAGGAAGCGTTCATGGCTGTTGAGGATCCCCTGCAGGAGCGCGGCGAGCGAGATCAGCAGCAGGTAGGGGAACATGAGGCGGTTCATGAGGACCGTCGTCTCGAGCTTGCCCGGGGTCGCCTCGAAGCCGAGCGCGTAGAGCCG
>JALOKS010000400.1 GCA_025456385.1 Thermoanaerobaculales bacterium
CTGCCGCCGCTGTCGCCGATGGCGGTGCGTTTCATCGGGCACCCCTTCGCGAGCGGGGCGGCGACCCTCAACCTCGACTACGGCATCGCCGCGCGGCAGCTGACCGGAAACAACCTGCTCGTCACCGACGGCATGAAGCTCGGCGACAAGGTCGAGGGCGAGGGGCTGATGAACCTGCCCTTCAAGCTCGGGGTGTCGCTGCTGACCGACAAGAACGGCCTGGTCACCCTCGAGTTCCCGATCGCGGGGAGCCTCGACGACCCGAGCTTCGGGGTCGGCAACGCCATCCAGGCCGCGGTCAAAGAGGTGATCAGCGAGCTCCTGAAGTCGCCCTTCCGGCTGCTCGCCAAGCTCGGCGGAGGCTCCGGCGACGAGGACCTCGGCTTCGTCGAGTTCGAGGCCGGCAGCTCGGAGCTCGAGGTGACGGCGATCGCCAAGCTGCGCACGCTCGCGGTCGGCGCCGGCGAGCGGCCCGGCCTGGTCCTGCAGATGCAGGGCACATGGGACCCCGACGCCGACCCTGCGGCACTCAAGGCGGCCGCCTTCGAAACGCTCGTCGCGGAGCGGCTCGCGGCCGCCGACGCCGCGGCCGGGGACCGCGAGCTCACGGCCTCGCTCGAGCTGCTGGAGGCACTCGCCGGCGAGCGCCTCGGCGCCGAGCCGACGGCCGCGCTGCGCGCGCGGCACACCTCGGCTCCGCCCGCGGCCGAAGGCGCCGGAGACGCCGCAGAGCCGATCCTCGACGAGACCGCGTACTACCGCGAGCTCCGCTCGGCCCTGATCACCGCCCAGCCGCTCGACCCCGCAGCCCTCCCGGCGCTCGCGGCCGCGCGCGCCGAGGCCATCCGCGGCTTCCTCGTCGAGGACGGAGGTCTCGAGCCGGCACGTGCCGGTCTGCTCGACCCGGAGGCAGTGGAGGAGGGCTCGGGCGACGGCTGGGTGCGATGCCGGCTGGAGGTGGCCGCACTCGAGTGAACCGGAGCCGGAACCGCCCGCATCTCATATCTCGCATCTCGCACCTCGCACCGCGCCGGGCTGAGGAGCGCTCTCCTGCTCCTTGCTCCCTGCTCCCTGCTCCACCCTGCCATGCGCTACACTGCTCCGGTGGCAGGCTCTGCACGTTACTCGGCCGGCGAGGAGGTCGCGAACGCCGTCACCCACGGGGTGGGGTGGCTGGCGAGCGTCGCCGGGCTCGGCGTGCTGCTGACCTTCGCGGCGCTGACCGGGGGCGCCGCCCGGGTGGCGTCCTGCGCCGTCTTCGGCGCGACTCTGGTCCTGCTCTACGCGGCCTCGACCCTCTACCACGCCCTGCCCAGCGAGCGGGCCAAGCGGGTCTTCCGGGTCCTCGACCACTCGGCGATCTTCCTCCTCATCGCCGGCACCTACACGCCGTTGGCGCTGGTCGCGATCGGCGGCGCCTGGGGGTGGACGCTGTTCGGCTGCGTGTGGGGGCTGGCGCTGATCGGGGTCCTGCTCAGCACCCTCGCCCACGGCCGCTGGCGCTGGCTGTCGATCACCCTGTACCTGGTGATGGGCTGGCTGGTGGTGGTCGCGATCGAACCGCTGGTCGCGGCGCTCGCCACGCCGGCTTTGGTCCTGATCGTCCTCGGGGGACTCGCCTACACCGGCGGGCTCGCCTTCTACGCCTGGCGGCGCCTGCCCTACTCGCACGCGGTCTGGCATGTGTTCGTCCTCGCGGGGAGCGCGCTGCATTACGTCGCGGTGCTGATCGCGGTCGGCCTTCCGGCCTGACGTTGCACGTTTGAACGTTTCACGTTCAAACCTTTCCATCCGCCCTTCCCTGCACCCTGTCCCCTGAGCTCGGGCGGGTGCGTGGGAACGTTCGAACGATGCAATGCCCGCTTCGAGACCCGATCCGCTAAGATGTCCGCCATCACGACACGAGAGGCAGCACGCCATGACCATCTCCGAGTTCATCACCCACCACTACCGCCACTTCAACGCCGCGACCGTGGTCGACGCCGCGCGCGGCTACAAGGAGCACGTGGAGGGCGGCGGCAAGATGCTGGTGACCCTCGCCGGCGCGATGTCGACCGCCGAGCTCGGGCTGTCGCTCGCGGAGATGATCCGCCGCGGCAAGGTGCACGGCATCAGCTGCACCGGCGCCAACCTCGAGGAGGACGTCTTCAACCTCGTCGCGCACGACCACTACGTGCGCGTGCCCGACTACCGCGACCTGACGCCGGCCGACGAGCAGGCCCTGCTCGAGCGCCACCTCAACCGGGTCACCGACACCTGCATCCCGGAGGAGGAGGCGATGCGGCGCATGGAGGGGGTGCTGCTCGAGCTCTGGCAGCGCGCCGACCGCGCCGGCAAGCGCTACCTGCCGCACGAGTTCTTCTACCAGGCGCTCAGGGAGGGCCGCCTCGAGCAGCACTACCAGATCGACCCGGCGGACTCGTGGATGGTGGCGGCGGCCGAGCGCGATCTGCCGCTCTTCGTGCCCGGGTGGGAGGACTCGACCCTCGGCAATATCTTCGCCGGCCGGGTCATCGACGGGCGGGTCACGAACGCCACCACCGTGCGCGGCGGCATCGAGTACATGATCGCGCTCGCCGACTGGTACACCAGGACCGCGCCCGACGGCGGTCTCGGCTTCTTCCAGATCGGCGGCGGCATCGCCGGCGACTTCCCGATCTGCGTGGTGCCGATGCTGCACCAGGATCTGCGCCGCACCGAGGTCCCGCTGTGGAGCTACTTCTGCCAGATCTCCGACTCCACGACCAGCTTCGGCTCCTACTCCGGCGCGGTGCCGAACGAGAAGATCACCTGGGGCAAGCTC
>JALOKS010000401.1 GCA_025456385.1 Thermoanaerobaculales bacterium
CGCCAGCACGAGTCGCAGGAGAGCACGGAGGGCTACAAGCGCCTGGAGCGCCAGCACGGCGTGTTCATCCGGCGGTTTGCGCTGCCGGACTCGGTCGACCCCGAGCGGATCGTCGCCACGGGGAAGAACGGCGTGCTCGAGGTGTTGCTGCCCAAAACCGAAAAGCAGCAGCCGCGAAAGATCGAGGTGAAAACCTGAGGACGCCTCCGATGAGCACCCTGCAGCAGCTGCGCGAAGGCATGGACCGGGCCCTGGAAGGCCTGCAGGCGGGGTGGCGCGCGCTGACACAGCGCGCCGCCTCGGCCGTGACCCGCTTTCTGCCCGGCGAGGCGCCCGTCGACGACGACGGCCGCAGCCTGATGTCCACCTCGCCGGGGTGGGGCGTTCTTGCGGCCGAGGTCCGGGAGGAAGAGGAAGAGATCTGCGTGCGCCTCGAGGTGCCGGGCATGGAGGCCGACCAGTTGGACATCCAGGTGCTGGACCGCATCCTCGTCGTCAGCGGCGAGCGGCGCGTGGCCCGCGAGGAGCGGCGCGGCCGTTACCACGTCACGGAGCGCGCGTATGGCCGCTTCGAGCGCGCCCTGCCGTTGCCGACCGAGGTGGACGAGTCGAGGGCACTGGCGGACTACCGCAACGGCGTGCTGACGGTGCGCATCCCGAAGCACCCGCGGGTGTCCTCGCGCCGGATCCCGGTGCGCGGCGGCTGAGTCAGCGATCGTCGAACTCGCGCCGCGCCAGGGCCGCGCGGTAGAGGGCATTCCTCGCATCGCCGGTGAGGCGGGCCGCCAGCGCGGCAGCCTGCTTCACCGGCAGCTCTTCCAGGAGGATCGCGAGGGCACGCAGCCCGGCAGGCGAGACGGCATCGGAGGCGGGCGGCGGCAACCCGTCCACCAGCACCACCATCTCCCCCAGCCGTTGCTCGGCGTCGGCGGCGACCGCCTCGGCCAACGCCGCCAGGGACGCCGCGCGAACCGTCTCGAAGCGTTTCGTCAGCTCGCGCGCGATCACCGCCTGTCGATCTCCGCCGAGCGTCGCCGCCATGTCGGCGAGCGACGCGGCAATACGGTGGGCGGACTCGTAGAACACCAGGGTCACGGTCTCGGCCGCGAGCTCGAGCAGGCGGGCGCGGCGCGCGTCTGCGGTGCGCGGCAGGAAACCCTCGAACCGAAACCGGTCGGTCGGCAGACCGCTCGCCGAGAGGGCGGCCGTCAGGGCGCTGGGACCCGGCACCGGCGACACGCGTATGCCGCGCCGGTGGCACTCGCGGACGAGCGCGAAGCCCGGATCGCTGATCAGCGGCGTGCCGGCATCGGACACGAGCGCAATGCGCGCCCCGCCCTCGAGCCGCGGAACGAGGCGCGCGAGCCGCTCGCGCTCGTTGTGCTCGTGCAGCGAGAGCAGCGGGGTGGAGACGCCGAGATGGGCGAGCAGTGCGCGCGTGTGGCGGGTGTCCTCGGCAGCGATCAGCTCGACCTCGCCGAGCAGGCGCCGGGCGCGGGCCGTGATGTCTTCGAGGTTGCCGATCGGAGTCGCCACGACGTAGAGCACCCCGGGCTCGATTGACACCCCCATCGCGGGCCTCCGATACTCGACCGGCCCATCCTGCCCACCGGCCTCGCTCCGTGCAAGCGCACCGCCACGCCCCCTTCGTCGCGCTGTTGACCCTGCTCGCACTGCTCGCCGGCTGCGCCTCGCGGCCGCCGCCGGCAACCTCGGCCAGGGGTCCCGCCGCAGCCGCCGAGATCGCCCGCGCGGAGGCCGCGGCGGCGACCGGCAATCACGCCGCGGCCGCCTCGCTGTACGAAGCCGCCGCCCAGCGCGCCGCCGGCGCCGAGCGTCGCCACCTGGAGCTGCTCGCCGCGGACGAGCACCGCGCAGCCGGCAATCGCGAGGCGGCGCGCCGCCTCGCCTCGCAGCCCCCTGCGCCGACAGTCCCGGAGGACCAGCTGCTGCAGCGGCTGATCCTGGCCGAGCTGCTGCTGACCGAGAACCGGGCCGCGGAGGCGCTGACCCAGCTGAAACCGGAGCCGCCGGCGGGACTCCCCCGCCCGCTGCTGCGCCGGCACCTGCAGGACCTCGCGCAGGCCCAGCGGGCGACCGGCAACCACTGGGAGGCGGCACGCTCGCTGCAGCGGCTCGACGCGCTGCTGGCGGAAGATCCGGAGGCGCGGCTCGCCAACCAGCGGCAGATCGTCCTGACCCTGTCGGAGTTGTCGGAATCGGCGCTCGACGCGCTCGCCCCGTCCGCGCGGCAGGACGAGCGCGGCTGGGTCGCGCTCGCCCGTCTGGCCCGCCCCGGGGGGCCCGCGCCCGAGGCGCTGGCGGACTGGCGCCGTCAGTACCCGGGCCACCCGGCGCTGCCGAACCTGCTCGACCAGCTGGGGCGCCAGCCGATGGGCACGACCGGCGCCGGCCGGCCGATCGCCGTCGTGCTGCCCACCGAGGGCCAGTTCCTGGCGGCGGCGAACGCCCTGCGCGACGGCATGATGGCGGCGCAGCTCGCGCTGCCGGCCGCGCAGCGCCCGGAGCTGCGCTTCTACGATGCGCCGCCGGCCGGCGGGACCCTCGCGCTGGTGCAGCAGGCCGCGGCCGCCGGCGCAGAGGCAGTCATCGGTCCGCTCGACAAGGCGGCGGTCTCCGAGCTCGCAGCCGCGCGCGACCTCCCGGTCCCGGTGCTCGCCCTCAACCAGGTCGAGCCGACCACGGCGACGCCCGCCAACCTGTACCAGTTCGCGCTGTCCCCGGAGGACGAGGCCCGCCAGGTCGCCGATCGGGCGTGGTACGACGGCCACCGCACCGC
>JALOKS010000093.1 GCA_025456385.1 Thermoanaerobaculales bacterium
CGGCCACGCGTTTGATGATCGCGTAGCCGTAGCTCTCGCCCTCGCTGAGGATGGCCAGGATCAGCGGGGTTGCCGAGGCGGCGACCAGGTCCTTGCCGACGTTCATCGGCCGGTCCTGCGCGCGATCGGGGAGCAGAGCGCCCGGTACATAGAGGCTTTATACATTGTGGTTCTATGTATGTCAAGAGAAGGGCGGCGCACGTTGGGGTGTGCGCCTTGGTATGCGCCGTCGCGATCTGCGATCGCTCCGGCGCGCCCCGACCCCGCGAAGGCTTGGCCACTGGCCAACCCACCCGCCCTCTCCGGCTCGGCGTGCCGCCGAGCCTGCGACTCCCTCGGCAACAACCACCGCCGCTCCCGGGGTCGTGGTGACGCAGTCGCGACCTGCGATCGCTCCGGCGCGCCCCGACCCCACGAATGCTTGGCCACTGGCCAGCCCACCCACCCTCTCCGGCTCGGCGTGCCGCCGAGCCTGCGACCCCCATTGGCCGCGGCCAATGCATTCCTGGGGTCGTGGTGACGCCGTCGCGGCCGGTGGATGCTCCGGGGCGCTGCGCCTAGAGGATCGTCCACCAGGGAGCAGCCACGACACCCTCGGCCGGGCAGAAGATCTCCGAGCCGTCGTGCAGGAGAAGCCCGCCGGCGACCGCGTCTCCGTACTCTCTCCGGAAGGTCACCAGATGTCGGGCATCCCGATGCCCTGGGCGTCGCCCGGCCTTGACCTCGACAGCGAGCAGGCGGGTGCCGGTCTCGACGACGAGGTCGACCTCCTCCTGATTGCTGGTCCGCCAGTGGTGGATCGAGGGTCGCGGGACCGACAGCTCCCGCCACACGAGAAGGTCGCACAGGACGAGATTTTCGAGATGAGCGCCCAGCGCCTCTCCGCCCGCCAGGTGACGGGCGAGCCCCACGTCTGACCAGTAGAGCTTTGGACTCTTGATGAGGCGCTTCGTACGATTCACCGCGAAGGCCTCCACCCGCACAACCTGAAAGGAGGTCTCGAGGAGGTTCAACCAGCGGTGGACCGTCGGCGCCGACACGGCGACGTCCCGTGCCAGGTCCGCCTGGTTCACGACCGAACCCACCCGCAGCGCCGCCGCCCGGACCAGGCGTCGGAAGTCGCCCAGATTCTCGATGCGTGCCAGGAGCTGGAGGTCGCGCTCCAAGTAGGTCTCCACGTAGCCGTCAAACCAGAGGGCCCGGGCGGGGGCGTTCTGGAGCTCGTGCGCCGGGACGGGAAGGCCTCCGAGCGCCGACTCCTCCCTCCAGTCCCCCGGCACGGCCTCCCGGGAGCGGATCAGGTCCGGCCACTCCCGCCAGGGCAGTGCCAGGAGCTCGCTCCATAGGCCCACCGATCCCCGCCCCATCCGCTCTCCCCGCGAGAGCGGCCACAGGCGAAGGTAGTGGGCGCGGCCGGCGAGTGACTCGGACACCCGCTGCATGAGCAGAAGGTTGGCGGAACCGGTCAGTATGTAGCGGCCGGGCCGGCGGGGACGATCCCGGTCCACCGCCGCCTTCACCGCCAGCAACAGATCGGGCGCCCGCTGCACCTCGTCGAGGATCAGCTGTTCGCCCTGCAGCAGGATGGACGCCGGGTCCTCCAGGGCCTGGTCACGAATCAGAGGGTCATCCAGCGTGATGTAGGAGTGGCTTGCCAGCGACGGGTGAGACCGGACCAGTGTGCTCTTGCCCGTCTGCCGGGCACCCGTCACCACCACCACCGGCATCACCCCGAGCGCGCCGGCGACCGCAGCTGCTGCGGCTCGGGGAAGCTCGAGATTCTGCAGATCTTTCATCACGTGAAAGAATATCATACAGAGCCCGAACTATCCTCAGGGACGATGAAGCCTTCACCGCTCCCTCCCGTCGGGCTTCGCCCTTCCTGCGACCCCCATTGGCCGCGGCGGGCTTTACCGGATGCACGGCGGCGTTTGCAGCGGCGTCCTGTGGGCTGCGCGCCCTGGTTTGCGCCGTCGCACCCCTCGGGTGCTCCGGCGCGCCCCGACCCCGCGAATGCGTGGCCGCTGGCCAACCCACCCGCCCTCTCCGGTCGGGCTTCGCCCTCCCTGCGACCCCCATTGGCCGCGGCCAATGCATTCGTGGGGTCGGGGTGTTCCAACCAAACGAAAAAAGCCGCCTGCGGCGGCTTTTGTTCGTTTGGTTGCGGGGGCAGGATTTGAACCTGCGACCTTTGGGTTATGAGCCCAACGAGCTACCGGACTGCTCCACCCCGCGTCAATAGCGGAGGGCGAGTATAGGAGTGGGGGTCGGGCCTGTCAAGGACGGCGGCGGCGGCTGGGTCGGCGTCGCGAGCAGGAGCACGGTCTCGCCGGGCCGCACCATGCCGAGCTCGACGCGGGCGACGGACTCGACCGCGGCCGGATCGTTGCGCAGGGCCGCGATCATCTCCTCGGTCTCGGCGATGCTCTCGGCGAGCTCCCGCGCGCGGGTTTCGAGGCGCTGCTTCTCGGCCTCGGCGGCGGCCAGGTCCTCGAAGCCGTGCGCGACGATCGACGCGAAGGCAGCCAGGACCGCGAGGGCCGCGACCGCGAGCAGGATGGCTGGCAGGCGCTTCATCCTCTCCCGCGCGCCAGCGCCGCCCGGCCGCGGTAGCGGGCGATGTCCTCGAGCTCCTCCTCGATGCGGAGGAGGCGGTTGTACTTGGCGATGCGGTCGGTTCGGCAGGCGGAGCCGGTCTTGATCTGGCCGGTGTTGAGCGCCACCGCGAGGTCGGCGATGGTGGTGTCCTCGGTCTCGCCCGAGCGGTGCGAGATGACCGCCGTCCAGCCCGCCCGCTGCGCCATGCCGACGGCCTCCAGGGTCTCCGACACGGTGCCGATCTGGTTGAGCTTGATGAGCACCGAGTTCGCGACCCCCTTGTCGATGCCCTCGCGGATGATCGCCGGGTTGGTGACGAAGATGTCGTCGCCGACGATCTGGATGCGGTGGCCGAGGCGCGCCATCAGCTTCGTCCAGCCCTGCCAGTCGCTCTCGGCGAGGGCGTCCTCGATGGAGACGATCGGGAAGTCGTCCACGAGCGACTCGTAGACGTCGATCATCTGCTCGGAGCTGAGGCCCTCGCGGCCCTCGCCGGTGAGGTTGTAGGCGCCGCCGGCGAAGAACTCCGAGGCGGCCGGGTCCATGGCCAGCGCGATCTGCGCGCCGGGCGCGAAGCCCGCGGCCTCGATCGCCTCGACGATGAGCTCGAGCGCGGCGCGGTTGGAGGGCAGGTCGGGGGCGAAGCCGCCCTCGTCGCCGACCGCCGTCGAAAGCCCCCGCTTCGCGAGCACCTTCTTCAGGGCGTGGAAGACCTCGACGCCCGCGCGCAGGCCTTCCGAGAAGGTGGTGAAGCCGACCGGCATGACCATGAACTCCTGGAAGTCGACCGAGTTGTCGGCGTGGGCGCCGCCGTTGAGGATGTTCATCATCGGCACCGGCAGCTCGCGCGCGCCGCAGCCGCCCAGGTACTGGTACAGGGGCAGGCCGCTCGCGTCCGCTGCGGCGTGGGCGACCGCCATCGACACGCCGAGGATTGCGTTGGCGCCGAGGGCCGACTTGTTGTCGGTGCCGTCGAGGTCGATCATCGCCCGGTCGATGCCGAGCTGGTCGCGGGCGTCGAGGTCCTCGATCGCCTCCGCGATCTCGCCGTTGATGTGCTCGACGGCCTGCAGCACGCCCTTGCCGCCGAAGCGGTCGGGGTCGCCGTCGCGCAGCTCGAGGGCCTCGCGGGAGCCGGTGGAGGCGCCCGAGGGGACGATGGCGCGGCCGACGGCGCCGCCGGACAGCACGACCTCGGCTTCCACCGTCGGGTTGCCGCGCGAGTCGAGGACCTCGCGGCCGCAGACGAACTCGATGTCGAACATGGCTACCTCCTGCGCTCCGAGAAGAACGTCCGCGCGAGCCGCATCAGCTCCCGCCGCTCGCCGGCCGAGCGGCCCTCCGCGTAGAGTCGAATCATCGGCTCGGTGCCGGCGAGGCGGATCAGGATCCACCCTCCGCCGTCGAATATCAGCTTGAGCCCGTCACTGCGATCGACGTCCACCACCCGGTGGCCGTCGACCCGGCTCCACTCCTGCCGCAGCCGCCGCTCGTAGAGCTCGCGGCTGCGCTCGGTGAGGGGGACCTGGACGCGCTTGAAGGCGTACACGCCGACCCGCTCCGTGAGGGTGCGGGCCAGCTCGCCGAGGCCCTTGCCCTCGACCGCCACCATCTCGGCTGCGAGCAGGCAGGCGAGGACGCCGTCCCGCTCCGGCAGGTGCCGGGCCCAGGCGAGCCCTGCGCTCTCCTCGCCGGCGTACTCGAGGGTGCCGTCGACGAGCAGCGGGCCGAAGCTGCGGAAGCCAACCGCGGTCTCGACCAGCTTGAGCCCGTGGCTGCGGGCGACGGCGTTGATGAGGCCCGAGGTGGCGATCGTGTAGCCGACCCCGCCCCGGAGGCCCCGCCGCCGCGCCAGGTAGTCGAGGATCAGGGCGAGCGCGGTGGTCGAGTCGCAGAGCCGCGCGCCGCGATCGACGATGCCGAAGCGGTCGCCGTCGCCGTCGGTCGAGAGCCCGAGGTCGGCGCCGCTGCGCCGCATCTCCTCGCGCAGCCGTGCCAGGTTCTCCGAGGTGCAGTCCGGGGCGTAGCCGCCGAAGTAGGGGTCGCGGGTGTTGTGGATGACGTCGACCGCGATCTCGTTCTCGAGCAGGATGTGGTCGAGGTACTCGCGGGCCGAGCCGAAGAGCGGGTCGACCACGACCTTGAGCCCGGCGGAACGGATCGCCTCCCAGTCGACGAGCTCCTGCAGGCTCGCGAGGTAGGCCGGCTTGGGGTCGTGAGCCCCGACCAGCTCCGGCTTGGGCAGGAAGGTGTCGTCCCAGTGGCCCTCGAGAGCCGCGAAGCGGCGCTCGACCCGGTCGGTGAAGGCCTCGGGGGCGAGGATGCCGTCCGCGGTGTAGATCTTGAGCCCGTTGTACTCGGGGGCGTTGTGGCTGCCGGTGAAGGTGATGCCGGCCGCCGCCCCCCGCTCGCGCACCATCGACGCCACCACCGGCGACGGCACGTCGCGCGGCACCAGCTCGGCGGTGATCCCGTTGGACGCGATGAGCTGGGCCGCGGTCGCGGCGAACTTCTCGGACAGCATCCGGGTGTCGAAGCCGACGGCGATCCGGTCGACCGGCCGTCCCTCCTCGCGCAGGGTCTCGACGATCGCCTGCACCACCATCCGCACGCGGCGGAAGGTCAGCTCGCGGCCGATGATGCCGCGCCACCCGGAGGTCCCGAAGCGCACCATGCGGCAATTCTACATGGCGCGCGGCAGCCGGCGGGCGATGTAGAATCGCGGCGTGTTCGTCTTCCACGAGAACGATCCGTCCGGCAGCTACCTGATTCCCCAGACCTCGCACGCCTGGCTTGCGTGGCAGGTGGCCTCGCACTGGGGCAACCGCGGCTTCGCGCGGCCCTCGCCGCGCGCCGAGACCCTCGCCGCGGTGCTCCTTCATGACGGCGGTTGGAGCGAGACCGACGACAGCCCCGGCCTCGATGCCGATGGTCGCCCGCGCAGCTTCGACCGCATGCCGCCGTCCGAGCACCTCGCCATCTGGCGGGCGAGCATCGCCCGCTGCGCCCAGCTCAGCCGCTACGCCGGCCTGCTGGTGGCCGCGCACTTCGCCGGGATGGCCGAGCGCAAGCTCGCCGAGCTGCTCGAAATCGGCGACACCGTCGGCGCCCGCCTGACCCGCAGCTTCACCGCCGAGATGGAGCGTCTCGAGCACTCGTGGGTCGAGACTCTCGCCGCCGATCCGCGCTACGCGCCGGCGCTCGACGGCCCGGCGCGGGAGACCAACGCGCGGCTCCTCGACACCTGTGACCGGATCTCGGTCTACCTCTGCGCCTCGCTGCCCTCGCCCTTCGAGGTGTGGGCGCAGAACGCGGCCGGCGACACCGAGGTCATCAGCTTCGACACCGTCGACGCCACCACCTGGCGGGTCCACCCCTGGCCGCTGCAGGGCGAGCGGCTGACCGTCCACTGCGAGGGCCGCCGCCTCGCCGGCTTGCGCTTCGCCTCGGCCGAGGAGCTCCAGGAGGCGGTGCGGCGCGCCCCGGTCGAGCGCCTCGTCTTCACCCTGCTGCGTCCGTCGGCGGTCGGTTGACAATCATCGGCCGCCGCCTACAATGGGCGACTGCCACGATGCTCCGCAGTAGCTCAATGGTAGAGCGGGTGGCTGTTAACCACTAGGTTGGGGGTTCAAATCCCTCCTGCGGAGCCAAAACCCATGCCTCCGATGTTCCCCACAATGGTGTGCCTCTGGGTTGCCCGAGTCGATTCTCACACACCATTGTCGATGCGCACGCCCTCGAGAGGTCGGGGATAGCGGCCGGGCTCCCGCTCGAACCCGGAGCAGCGAAGCGATGGGGGCGGCAGTTCCCGATCCGAGCACCTGACTGTTCCAAACGTGCTGGTGCGGCCACAATCAGCAGAGAGGCCGCCGCTCGATGGAGCCGAAGGAAGGTGCGTCCACCGGGACCGCGGTCCGAAAGCGGTACCATTCCACCAGGGTGAACGTGCGGATGGAGCCCGAAGAAGGCGGCGCTCTGGACGCGGTATCGAGTCCTCGGACAGCAGCTCGAGGGCGCTGCGCCATGCACCGGAGAGCGGGGAGACGATGTCGATGGCAGGGAACCATGACAACCAGGTAGCCCGCCTCAGCGTCCTCGTCGTGGACGACGAGGCCAACATCCGGCGGACGCTGTCGTACTGCCTGGAGGCCGAGGGGCACACGGTCGTCGCCGTCAGCAACCCGGATGACGCCGGCCGGGAGGCGAGGAGGCGCTGCTTCGATCTGGCCTTCGTGGATCTCAAGCTTGGCCGTGAGGACGGAATGGACCTGATCCCGATCCTGGCGGCGGAGTCCTCCTGGACCAAGATCGTTGTCATCTCCGCGCATGCATCGGTCGAGAGCGCGGTGGAGGCGATGAAGCGGGGTGCAATCGACTACATCGCAAAACCATTCACACCCGATCACGTCAGAATCCTGACCACGCGGGTCGCTCAGCTGCGCAGGCTCGAAACAGAGGTTGCCGCACTGAGGGAGAATGTCCAGCGCCTCGAACCCGAGAACCGGCTTCAAAGCTCGAGTGCCGCCATGCAGCGGATCCTCGAGACCGCGCGCAAGGCTGCACCCTCGGAAGCGACAGTGCTGCTCTTCGGCGAGAGCGGCACCGGCAAGACGGTGATTGCCAGGGCGATCCACGGTTGGAGCCCGCGATCGGCGAAGGCGATGGGTGTTGTGGCCTGCCCGGCCGTGCCGGCCGACCTTCTTGAGAGCGAGCTCTTCGGCCACGCCAAGGGATCGTTCACCGGAGCGGTGCGAGACTACCCGGGGCGCATCGCTGCATGTGAGGGTGGCACGCTGTTTCTGGACGAGATCGGGGATCTCGCGCCCTCCGTCCAGGCCAAGCTGCTGCGCGTCATTCAGGACAAGGAGTACGAGCGCCTCGGCGAATCGACAGCTCGCAAGGCCGACGTGCGAATCATCGCGGCAACGAACGCCGACCTCGAGAAACGGGTGACCGAGGGCCGCTTTCGGGAAGACCTGTTTTATCGTCTCAACGTGATCTCCCTGACGATTCCCCCGCTCCGGGACCGGCGAGAGGACATCATGCCCTTGGCGAACGGATTCCTGTCCTCGTTCTGCCGAGCCAACCACAAGACGGTGCTCGGATTCACGGAGGAGGCCGAGCGGTCGCTGACGAACCATGCCTGGCCGGGCAATCTCCGCGAGCTCCGCAACACCATCGAGCGTGCCGTCATCCTGGGCAGCGGTGATCGGATCGCGGCCTCGGATCTCCCAACAACGATCGCCCCCTCCGTCGGCACTCCGACCATCGGCGACAAGGTGCCGCTGGCGACCATCGAGGAGCTGCACATCAGAGGGGTCTTGGCCCGGACTTCCTCGCTCCAGGAAGCCGCGGATATTCTGGGCATCGACCAGGCGACCTTGTGGCGCAGGAGGAAGGCCTACGAGATCTGATCCTGCCTGGAGCTCACCTCTGCCTTGCAGAATGCAAGGCGTGCTCCCCCCGGACCTTTCAGATTTCAGGTTTCCCTCCGCGTGCACCCCCCCAAAACCTCGGCAGCACCGCTCGTCGAGAGTGGCACGTCGCTTGCTCTGAGGCGAACGTGCGTGGCGGCCTGATGGAGGTCCACTTTTCATGACCTTGAAGAGGAAGATCCTGACCGGTTACGGATTCGCAGTCGCGCTCATGGGCCTCGTCGTGGTCTGGGCGATCACGAATCTGATCTCGCTGGGAAGGGCGACCGAAGCCATCTTGAGCGAAAACTATCGCAGCATTCTCGCCGCCGAAAACATGGTGGGCGCCCTGGAGCGGCAGGACAGCGCCGTCCTGCTGGTGCTTCTCGGCGACGCGGGTACGGGGGGCTCACAGTTTCGTGACAACGAGGCGGTGTTTCTGGAGTGGCTGAGTCGAGCCGAGGACAACATCACGATTCCGGGCGAGGCAGAGCTCGTGCAGC
>JALOKS010000402.1 GCA_025456385.1 Thermoanaerobaculales bacterium
GGCGCCGATCTCGAAGTCGAAGGCCGCTGCCTCGGCGTGCCGCTGCAGGCGCCCGGCGTCGACGAAGAGCCACGGGTAGGGCTCGCCCTGCACCTCCCCGTAGCTGAGGCGGAACTCGACCTCGCCGTAGTAGCGTCCAACCGACCCGGGCGGCAGGCCGCGGTGCTCGGCGAGAGCCGGCATCACCGCCGCGAGGTCGGCGGAGTCGCAGAGGACCTGGCCGCCGCCGTCGAGAAGGGCCGAGCCCGCCTCCAGGAAGCGGTCGAGGCCCTGCAGACTGCCCACCAGCCCGATGCCGTGCATGAGCAGGAGAATGGTGTCGAAGCGCTGACCGGTGACGGCCTCGAGGCCGCCGCAGCGCGCGTCGCGCACCCCGCGCAGCCGCATCACCTCGACCGCTTCCGGGGAGACGTCGAGCGCCGTCACCTCGAGGCCGCGCTCCTGGAGATCGAGCGCGTGACGACCGGCACCGGCCCCGAGATCGAGCACCCGGCCGCTGCACAGGGCGAGGGCCCGGCGCTCGAGTGCGGGCAGCTCCTGGTGGAGCGGTCGATAGAAATCCTCGGCCGGCGTCACCTCGTCCTCCCAGAGGTCGGAGTGGACGACGAAGACGGCCTCCGATTCGCCCTGATGGTAGTCGAGCAGGGCCCGTCCGAGGGGGGCCCAGGACGCCGCCGCGCGGCCGATCGCGGCCGCGGCCCAGCTCAGGGCTCGAGCTCCAGCGCGACCGGCGTCATCACCCGCAGCACCGGCAGCAGGCCGACGCTGTCGTCCCAGTACGGCGTCCGGCGGTACCACCACTGGGAGCGCAGGCGCCGGTCGGCGGCGAAGGCCGGGTCCGCGAGGGCGAGCTCCCACTCGGCCCGCACCTGCGGGTCCTCGAGCATCGTGCGCGCCAGCGCCTCGAGGACCTCGGGTCCGATCCAGTTCTTGCGCTCGAAGACCGTCGACAGGAGCCCCCAGCGCAGCAGCGAGTCCGGCGCCTCGGGCTCGAGGAGCTGGACCGCGACCTCGAAGGCGGGCTGGTCGGCGGGAATCCACAGGCTGCCGGCGGGCACCGTCACGCGTTCGCTCTGGCGGGAAACTGTGAAGTCCTCGACCAGGACCGTGCCCTGGAACGGGAAGGTGGCGAGCTTCGGTTCCGCGACCCGGAGCGTCTCCGCCTCGAGCTCCGCCGCCGCGGTGAGCCGCGCGGACCGCAGGCCGTGGCCCGCCACCACCTCCTCGATCTGCGGCCAGCCTGCCGTCACCAGGTAGCCGCGGGGCCGCGGCACGGCGAGCTCCGGCAGCGGCCGGTGCCGCCACGGCAGCTCGACCTCACGCAAGGTGCCGGGCCGGTAGCGCAGCAGGCTGCCGCCGCTGACGACCGAGTCCTCGAAGGTCCAGTCGCGGGCCGGCCACAGGACGGTCTCGGCCTCCTCGGCGATGCCCCACCGCAGCACGACGGAGGTGGGCTCGGCATCGGCGGCGCCGGCGGCGACGATCCGGGCGTCGGCGGCAGCCGTGGCCGCGAGCAGCTCGCGGCCGCCGCGGCCGGCCTCGAGGATCAGCTCCTCCATGAAGGCCCGGTTCGCCAGCACCCGCTCGCGGAAGGGCTTGTGGGCGTGCATCTCGATCAGGATCGAAGCGCGGTTGCGGAGCGGGAAGTAGCCCGAGGAGTAGCGCGGCTGGCCGACGTCCCAGATCATGCCCTGGGTCGGGTCGGTGTAGGACACGAGCTCGACATAGGGTCCGTTGGGGTGCCCCGCGGCGGCGATCCGGCCGAGCACCGGCGGCAGGTGGCTGCGGACCCAGGCGTCGACCGCGGGGTCGAGCTGCGGCGCCTCGGCGACCAGCCAGGTCAGCACCCAGGCGTGGTCGGAGCCGTTCGTGACGTGGTTGTCGACGTGCAGGTGGGGGTTCCAGGCCGCGACCAGGCGCGCCATCGCCCTGGCCTCCGGGCTCGCGAGGCGCAGGAAGTCGCGGTTGAGGTTGAGACCCGCGGCGGTCGTACGGTAGCCCATGCCCTCGATCGGCCCGTTCTGCTCGGAGCGGTTGTAGGGCGAGATTCGCTCGTGGCCGTCGGCGTTGTGGATCGGTGCGAACAGCGTCACCGCGGCGCCGGCCAGATCCGGGCGGCGGCCCAACGCGATGTCGCGAAGGATCATCAGGGTGGCGTCCTTGCCGTCGACCTCGCCGGCGTGGATGCAGCTCTGCAGCAGCAGCACCGGCTTGCCGGTCGCCGCCGCTGCGTCCGGCGTGAAGGCGCCTTCGGCGGACACGATCACCAGCGGCAGCGACCGGCCCTGGGCCGAGCGGCCGAAGTCGGTGACCCGGATGATCCCGGGCGCCGCCGCCTCCACCTTGCGCAGGAAAGCCATCGTCTCGTCATAGCTCGAGGTCGCGCGAAAGTCCGTCGTTTCCGCGACCGTGAGCCACTCCCCGGGAACGTCGTCGACAGCGTCCACCGTCAGTGCGCACATCAGGACCACGAACAGGAATGCCGTCCTCTTCATGCGCGACACTCTATCCGATCCCACCGGACGCGCGAGCTGCGCGCGACCGGCGGGATCGGAACCGTCGCGAGCTATGCTCGCGACGTGGGCATTTCGGTCTGATCGAGCATTGCCAGCGCTTCGGGGCGGGGGGCGTTCTTCGCCGCGTCCCAGTACGGCGAAAGGCGGCGGAGGCTGGCGACGATCTCGGGGAAGACCTCGATGACGCGGTCGATCTCGGCGTCGGTGGTGTAGTGGCTGAGCGAAAAGCGCACCGAGCCGTGGACGGCGGTGAAGGGGACCTTCATGGCGCGCAGGATG
>JALOKS010000094.1 GCA_025456385.1 Thermoanaerobaculales bacterium
GGGTGCTGGAGGGGCTCGACTCGCCGCGGGCGATCCAGGACTTTCTCGACGCGATGCCCTACAACCCGGAGCCGGTGTGCCGCTCGCCGCGTGAGGTGCTGAGGCTGCGGCGGGCGCACTGCATGGAGGGCGCCCTCGTCGCCGCGGCGGCGATCGAGCGGCTGGGGCAGCCGCCGCTCCTGGTGGACCTGCGCGCCGACAACGACGACGACCACGTGATCGCCCTCTTCCGGGAAGGCGGGCGGTGGGGAGCGGTCGCGAAGTCCAATACCACCCTGTTGCGGATGCGGCATCCGGTGTATCGGACGGTGCGTGAGCTCGCCATGTCGTACTTTCCGTTCTACTTCAACACCGACGGCGCGATGTCGATGCGCTCGTACTCGGTGGCCTGCGATCTCGGCCGCTTCGACGAGCGCCTCTGGCGGACGACCGCCGCCGACCTCGAGTTCATCGGAGACGCGCTCGGACGCCTGCGCCACACCCCGGTGGTCGACGAAAGGACCGCCCGCCGCATGGCGCGGGCGCCGGCCTACCTGATGGACGCGTGCTTCGCGGGCGCGGTCCCGGAGGGTCTCTTCAAGCCGGCGCGGAGGCGCTGAGGCTCAGGTGCTTCGCCCGAGGACCTTGAGGAACATGACCTTGGCGTCGCCCGGCGCGTAGAAGTCGCTGAGCTCGGCCGCCACGTGGTAGCCGCAGGCGAGGTAGAAGGCCCGGGTCGGCGCGTACTGGGCGCGGCCCGCGGTCTCGAGGTAGACGCGCGGCCGTCCCGCCGCGGCCATCCAGGCCTCGGCCTCTCTGAGCAGAGCGCGGCCGATGCCGAGCCCCTGGCAGGAGGGGTCGACGGCGATCCAGTAGAGGTCGGCGGACTCGGCGGTGCCGGGGATCGGCCCCCAACAGGCGTAGCCCGCCACCGCGCCTCCGTGCTCGGCGACCAGGAAGCGGTAGTGGCTCGCCTCGCCGAGCTTGAGGCGGTCGTCCACCAGCTCCATCGCGACCTCGAGCTCCTCGGGGTTGAAAAAGCCGGTGGCGGCGAGCAGGCGGCTCACCGCGGCGCGGTCAGCGGGCTCGATGCCGCGGCGCACGACGGTGGCCGGCGATTCGGGTTCGATGTTCATGGTCTCCATCCGGCGGCGGCCAGGACCCGCCGCACGACGTCCTCGGGCTCGATTCCGGCCGCTGCCGCCGCGGCGGCGAAGCCGGCGTCGGGCGAGATGCAGGGGTTGGCGTTGACCTCGAGCACGCAGGGCACGCCCTGCTCGTCGAGGCGGACGTCGACGCGGCCGTAGCCGGCGAGCCCGCAGGCCGACCAGGCCCCGCGGACGACCGCCTCGAGCTCCGACCGGAGCGCCGCCTCACTGCCGTTGAGGAAGACGCGCACGGTGTTGCGGTAGGCGAACGACGCCTGGTCCCACTTCGCCTCCCAGCCGAGGATCCGGGGCCGGTCGGGCGGGAAGTCGACGTAGGTCATCTCCGCCGGTGGCAGGACCTCGAGGCCGGAGCCGTCCGCGAGCAGCGCGATGTTGAACTCGCGGCCCGGCAGCAGGTGCTCGACGAGCACCTGCTGGCCAGGGAAGAGACGCCGGAGCTCGCGCGCTCGCGCGACGGCGGCGGCCCGGTCGGAGGTCACCGCCGTGTCGTCGAGGCCGAGCGATGCGTCCTCGCTCGCGGGCTTGAGGATCCAGGGCGGCGGCACCCGGTCGAGGATGTCCGGACGCTCGGGGTCGAGCAGACCCCCCGCGGCGACCGCGATTCCGTGCCGCCCGAGGACTGCCCGGGTCGCCTCCTTGTCGGTCGTGGCTCGGATGACCTCGGCCGGGGAGCCCGTGAGCTTGAGGCCGAGCCCGGCGAAGGCTGCCGCAGCCTCGACCTGGAAGTCCGGCCGGCCGGGCGGCGACTCGACGAGGTTGAAGACAACGGCGGCATCCCGAACGGAGTCGGGATCCACACCCCGCACGTCCACCGCGAGAACGCGGTGGTCGATCCGGCAGGCGTCGAGGGCTCCGGTTACGAAGCCGACCTGGGCGAGGACGTCCTGCGTCGACGGGTCGTCGTGGTCTGAGACGGCATTGTGGGCAACCACGATGGGACGCATGTCTCGGGCTCGTACCTTTCTCTGGCTGCTGTGACGATCTCGGCGAGGAGCTCGTCGTAGCTGAGGCCCGCCATGCGGGCCATGATGGGCAGGTCGGAACGCACCGGGTGCAGACCGGGCAGCGGGTTGACCTCGATGAACGAGAGGCGGCCACCGGCGTCGCAGCGCATGTCGACGCGGGCGGCGTCCCGGCAGTCCAGAGCCTCGGTCACCGCGAGGGCCAGCTGCGCGGCCTGGTCGGCCAGCGGCTCGCCCTCGACCAGGCGGTACTGCATCCGGTCCAGATACTCGTCCTTGTTGAGCTGGGTGTAGGCGTCGACCTCGGAGCGCTCGGTCCAGAGCACCTCCAGCACGGCGACGACGCGCGCGCGGGGGCTGTTGCCGAGGACGCCGACCGTGACCTCGCGGCCCGGCAGGAACTCCTCGACCAGCAGTCCGGCCGGGAAGTCGGGGAGCAGCTTGGCGCAGGTCTTCGTCAGCTGCTTGCGGTTGGCGACGATGGAGTAGGCGCCGACGCCCTTCGAGCTGCCCTCGGCGAGCGGTTTGACGAACATCGGGTTGCCGTTGATACGGGAGTCGATGTCGTTCAGCGAGCGCACCACGATGAAGCCGGGGGTCGGCAGGCCGGCGTCGCGGACGATCCGCTTCGCGAGCGACTTGTCGAGGGTGAGGCCGCAGGTCACGGGGTCGGAGAAGGTGTAGGGCTGCTCGAAGAGCTCGCACAGGCTCGGGACCTGCGCCTCGCGGGCGCGGCCGCGCAGACCCTCGGCGACGTTGAACACGAGGTCCCAGCGCTCGCCGGCGACCAGCCGTGAGGCGAGGGAGCGCCCGCGGCCGACCCGCTCGACGCGGTGGCCGAGGCGGCTGAGGGTGTCCTCGAGTCCGGCGATCACGCCCTCGTCGTCGAACTCGGCGACCTCGAGCGCGCTGTACCCGGCCGCCCGGTACTCCTCTTTGCTGTCGTAGCAGAGGCCGATCGAAAGACCCATGACGTCAGCCCTTCTCCGGCGGGTCGATGTAGCTGTAGACCTCGCCGGCCCAGTTCTTGAGCTGCCAGGTGCCGCCGTCCCGGTCGACGATCGTTTCCGGCTGCACCGGGATCTTGCCGCCGCCGCCGGGCGCGTCGACGACGTAGGTCGGGACCGCGTAGCCGCTGGTGTGACCGCGGAGCTTGCCCATGATCTCGATGCCCTTGGCGATCGAGGTCCGCAGGTGGGCGGTGCCGACCACGGGGTCGGCCTGGTACAGGTAGTAGGGACGGACGCGCAGCTTCAGGAGCCCGTGGAAGAGCTGCTTGAGCACGACGTCGTCGTCGTTGATGCCGCGCAGCAGCACCGTCTGGCTGCCGAGCGGGATGCCGGCGTCGGCCAGGAGGTCGCAGGCGGCGGCGACCTCGGGCACGAGCTCCGTGGGGTGGGAGAAGTGCAGCGACAGCCACACGCGGTGGCGCCGCAGCACCGCAGCCAGCGCAGGCGTGATCCGCTGCGGCAGGAAGCTCGGCACGCGGCTGCCGATGCGCACGAACTCGATGTGCTCGATCGCGCGGATCGAGCCGAGGAGGGCGTCGAGGCGGTCCTCCGACATCAGGAGCGGGTCGCCGCCGGACAGCAGCACGTCGCGCACCTCGGTGTGCGTCCGCAGGTAGTCGAGGATGGCGTCCATGCGTCGCGGCAGCGGGTCGAGGGAGCCCTGGCTGACGAGGCGCGAGCGGGTGCAGTAGCGGCAGTAGGCCGCGCAGGTGTCGAGCGCGAGCAGCAGCACGCGGTCCGGGTAGCGGTGGACGAGGCCCTCGACCGCGGAGGCGTGGTCCTCGCCGCACGGGTCCTCCATGTCGCCGGTGCTGACGACAAACTCGTCCGCCGTCGGCACCACCTGGCGCCGGATCGGGCAGCTCGCATCGTAGGGGTTCATCAGCGCCGCGAAGTGCGGCGTCACCGAGACGGCGAAGCGCTCGGCTCCCATCGAGAGGCCGAGGCGCTCGGCGTCCGTCAGGTCGAGGTAGGCCTCGAGGTGGTCGAGGCGGGTCAGCCGGTGGCGCAGCTGCCAGCGCCAGTCGGCCCACGCCTCGGGGTCGTAGCTCTCGCCGAAAACGCGGCACACGCGCTCACGGTGATCGGGCACGACGGTCCTTGCCGCCGAGCGGCGGGCTCGTGACATCTGACGCATCCTCCTTTGGATGTGCGGATTTGCAGCCTGAACAGGTGAGACGTCCACCTGCTCGCCTGCTTGGGCGTTCAGCGATGGCGCCGAGCGCGCGGAAAGCCCCGAGGGGCGCGACGACATCGTCGACCTACCTGTAGGTTTGGTTTTCCCGGTGCCACTGTCGTGGCTGGGTCATGGAGCAACCGTCGGTTGAACCACGAAGGGAGAGATGCCGCGGGTCGATGCCGGGGGCCGCCAACCGGAGTCTGTCACGACCTCCGTCGGCTGGCCCGAGCCTACTGGGGGGCTCGTCGATGACGGTATCTCCTCTCACACTTCGAAAGTACCGCTTATTGAATTCATGTCAAGAGGTCTCGCGCCTCTCGTGGAAATTTTTTTTCACAGCCGGCCGGGCGAGCCCGGACGACGCCTCCTGGAGCCCACCGGGGGAGCTGCGGGCGTCGGTCCCGCGGCCTGTGAGAAGGGAACGCCCGGGCGCGGGCCCGGGCGGGTGAGTGGTCGAGTCGGCAGGCCTCGCTACTGGGCGATCGGCTCCAGGGTCATCGGGTCGCGCAGCGGCAGGCGCGTGATCTCGCCGAAGTCGCCGAGCCTCGCGGCGTGCTCCGGGTGGCCCTGCAGGATCTCCTCGATGTTGCCCACGACCAGCACGATCATGGTCGAGGGATCGAGCGCCGCGGCCATGGCGTCCCGGACCTGCTCGTCAGAGACCGCCGCGATGCGGTCGCGGTAGGCCGTCCAGTAGCCGTGGTCGCGGCCGAGGAGCTCGTCGCTCGCGTAGAGGCCGGCGACCTGGCCCGCGGAGGCGAAGCGGCGCGGGAAGGTCTCGATGAACGAAGCCTTCGAGGTGCGCAGCTCCTCGTCGGTGGGCGGCGCCGCGCGCATGTCGCCGAGGAGGCCGAAGAAGATCTCCGTCGCGTAGGCGCAGGTCGAGGACTTCGACTGGAAGGTCGCCCGGAAGGTGCCGGGCATGCTGACCGGGAAGTCGAGGTTCGCATAGGCGCCGTAGGTCAGGCCCTCGTCGGAGCGGATGCGCTTCATCATCCGGGCGGTGAAGCCGCCGCCGCCGAGGATATCGGCACCGACGCGCAGCGGGAACTCCTGCGGGTCGCCCTCGCGGAAGCCGAGGCGCCCGATGCTGACCCGGCCCTGGTTGACGTCCTTCTTGTCGACCACGTAGACGCCCGCGGCGGGCCGGTGCTCGGGCTGCGGCACTGGCGGCAGCTGCGCCTCGATCCTGGGCAGGGTGCCGATCGTCCGGTCGAGCAGCGCCTTCATCGCGGCCGGGTCGAAGTCGCCCGCCACCGAGACGACGAGGTTGCCGGAGCGGACGAGCGAGGCGACGAAGGCCTTCGAGTCGCTGGCCGTGATCGCGTCGACCGAGGCCTGGGTTGCGAGCCGGTTCATCCAGTAGCCGTCGCCGTAGATGAGCCGCTGCCACTCGCGGTCCTCGATGTCCTCGGCGTCGTCGTTGCGCTGCCGCATGGCCTGCAGCATGTTGTCCTTGGTCTTGTCGAAGCGGTCCTGTTGGAATCGCGGAGCGGTCAGCAGGTCCATGAAGATCGCCATCGCCGCCTCGAGGTCCTTCGACAGCACGTTGAGGCTGGCCGACCCGGTGACCTCGCCGATCGAGGTGCTGAGGTTCGCGGCCAGGAAGTCGAGCTCCTCGTCGAGCTGCTGGGCGCTGCGCTCGCCGGCGCCGCCGGAGCGCCAGGCGTCGCCGGTGATCGCCGCGAGGCCCTCCCTGCCCGCGGGCTCGAGGTAGCGCCCGCCGCGGAAGGAGACGGTGATCGTGACCAGCGGAAACTGGCTGTCCCGCATCGCATACACGGGAGTGCCGTCGGCGAGCTCGAAACGCAGGGCCGCGGCGTCGGGAACCTCGAAGCTGAGGTCCGGGTAGACGAGCTTCTCGGGTCGGTCGGGAATCTCGGCAGCCGCGGCGAGGGCCGCAACGGCGACGAGAAGCACGAACGCGGTCGGGGTCATCGCTCGGCGCATGTCACTGCTCCTTTCCCGCGGCGGCCTGCAGCTCGGCGAGACGTTCGTTCGCCCGCTTGATCACGAGCTCGATGGCCGGCTTGTACTCCGGCGGCGCCTGCCCGGCCATGGCCTGCAGCTGCGCGATGCCCTGCTCGAGCTCGGCGGGATCGCTGAGCTGGTTGATCTGGGCCAGGGCCTGCTTGGCCATCGCCTTGCCCTGCGCCGAGAGTGCGCCGAGCTCGGGATCCTCGTCGGTGCCGGCCTTGCGCGAGTACCAGAGGACGTTCCTGCCGGTCGGCGTGAGGTAGGTGGTGGCTACCCGTTGCAGGTCCTCGGGGGTCACCGCCTGGATCCTGGCGGGGGAGTCGTTCAGATAGCGCCAGTCGTCCCACACGTCGTAGAGCATCAGCTGCAGCAGCAGGAAGAAGTTCGACTGCAGGCGCCGGTAGGAGTCGGCGAGGGACTGGTTCTTGACCTTCTGCAGCTCGCGCTCGCCGACCGGCTCCTTCTGCAGGCGCTCGATCTCGGCGAGCAGCGCCTCCTCGACCTGGCGGTGATCGGCGCCCTCGGCCAGCTCGGCGCCGACCTCGAGGTAGCCGCCGTACTTCATGGCGCTGAAGCTCGAGGAGGGCTCGCCGGTCGCGAGCTGCTTCTCCTCGACCAGGGACTTGTAGAGGCGGCCCGTGCGGCCGTTCAGGATCGAGTCGAGGACGTCGAGGGCCGCGGCGTCCTTGTGCGCGAAGGGCACCGCGTGCCAGCGCACCTGCACCGAGGGGTTGGTCTCGGCCTCGGCCGCCATGCGGCGCTCGGCGAGCTGCTCGATCTCCTCCGTGACCACGGGCGGCGGCGGCACGGCGCCGCGCGGGATGCGGCCGAAGTACTTTTTCGCCAGGGCGAGCGCCTGCTCCGTGTCGAAGTCGCCGACCAGCGCCGCCGTGATGTTGTTGGGCGCGTAGTAGGTGGCGAAGAAGCTTCGGGCCTGGGCGAGGGTGATCGACTCGACGTCAGAGGGCCAGCCCACCACCGGGTGGTGGTAGGGGAGGGAGCCCCAGAACATGAAGTCGAACTGCTCGTCGAACTTCGCCGTCGGGTCGGACTCCACCCGCATGCGGCGCTCCTCGCGGACGACGTCGCGCTCGGAGTAGAACTCCCGGAACACGGCGTTGAGGAGCCGCTCCGACTCCATCCAGAACCAGAGCTCGAGCTTGTTCGCCGGCACGGTGATGAAGTAGACCGTGAAGTCGTTGCTGGTGCCTGCGTTGAGGCCCGAGGCGCCAGCTTCCGTGTAGATCTGGTCGAACTCGTCCTTGACGATGAGCTGCTTCTGCTCCTCCTCGAGGGCCTTCATCCGAGCTCTGAGCTCGGCGAGCCGCGGCGTCTGGTTCTCGATCAGGTAGATGCTGCCGGCGATCTCGCCGCGGCGCTTCATCTCCCGCATGACCTCGTACTCGGCCTCCATCTCGAGGCGGATGGCGTCGAGCCGGGCCATGATCTCGGACTCCTTCGCGTAGTCGCTGGTGCCGATGGTGCGGCTGCCCTTGAAGATCATGTGCTCGAAGAGGTGCGCGATGCCGGTGGCCCCGGCCTCCTCGTTGACCGACCCGACGTGGGTCACCCAGCCGGCCGACACGGTGGGGCTCTCGTGGCGTTCGACCATCACGAGCTTCATGCCGTTGTCGAGAATGAACTCCTGGACCGGAACCTTGGCCTCCTGAGCCGCGACCGGCAGGGCGCCGAGCAGCGCCGCCATCGCGAGCCCGGCGATCACCCGGTGACGCCGAAGACTCATCACGTGCTCCTTTCGCGAGTGCTCGTCGATCGCCGGGCGCTCGGGCCCGGCTGGCAGTCCGTCGTATCGAGGGGTGTTCCGGCGCCGCCGGGCGGGCCGGAACGGCCGGATGATACTACGTCCCGGGAGCTTCGTGGTTCTCGGAGGACGGCGCGGACAGGAAGGCGCTCACCCGCCCGAGCAGCTCGGCGCCGCCCTCGGCGAGAGGCGAGTGGGCCGCGTCGGCGACGGTGACGAGCTCCGCCCGCGGCAGCAGCCGGGCGAGCTCGCCGGTGTCCTCGGCGGCCACCACCGGGTCGCGGGCGCCGGCGAGCACGAGCGCCGGGATTGTCAGCGCGCCGAGACGGGGCCGGAGGTCCCAGCCTCCGAGGAGGCACTCGACCTGAGCCAGCGCGCCCGGCACGTCGAGCGGGTCGAGGCCGTAGAGGGCCGCCGCCTGGTCGACGAAACCGGGGAAGCGCTCGTGGAAG
>JALOKS010000403.1 GCA_025456385.1 Thermoanaerobaculales bacterium
ATGTGCTCCAATTTCGTCAGGGTTAGGCCTCCACGCGCCCCGACCGCCAACCCGAACGAGCGGGCACCCTAGCGGGCGTGACGGCGCGTGTGTGGGATTTTCGCGACTCGTTTGCCGATTCGCGGCGCGTCTTATACCATGCCGAAGCTGGCCGCTCAATCACGCTGCAGGCCCAACATCTTCATTTTTCCGGTGTTTCCGCCAAGGGCCTGCGCATGAGCGTCACGATCAAGACGCCCGACGAGATCGAGAAGATGAGGGTCGCCGGGCGGCTGGCGGCAGAAGTCCTCGAGATGATCGAGCCCCACGTGCAGCCCGGCGTGACCACGGACGAGCTCGACCGCCTCTGCCACCACCACATCGTGTCGGTGCAGCGGGCGATCCCCGCCCCGCTCAACTACCGGGGCTTTCCCCGGTCCATCTGCACCTCGGTCAACCACCAGGTCTGCCACGGCATCCCGAGCAACAAGCGGCTCAAGGCCGGCGACGTCGTCAACGTCGACATCACCGTCATCAAGGACGGCTACCACGGCGACACGAGCAAGATGTTCGCAGTCGGCGAGCCGGGCGTGCTCGCGCGGCGCCTCGTCCGCATCACACACGAGGCGATGTGGCTGGGCATCCGGCAGGTCCGGCCGGGCGCCCGCCTCGGCGACATCGGGCACGCCATCCAGTCGTACGTCGAGGGCAGTGGCTACTCCGTGGTACGCGAGTACTGCGGCCACGGCATCGGGCGCGAGTTCCACGAGGACCCCCAGGTGCTGCACTACGGCGAGGCCGGCACCGGCCTGGAGCTCAAGCCCGGCATGTGCTTCACCATCGAGCCGATGGTCAACGCGGGCAAGCGCCAGGTGAAGCTGCTGCCCGACGGCTGGACCGTGGTGACCAAGGACCGCTCGCTCTCCGCCCAGTGGGAGCACACCGTGCTGGTGACCGACGACGGGTGCGAGGTGCTCACGCTGCGGCAGGAAGAGCTGGCGCAGGCACCGCGACCGACCGGATGATCGCCTTCCCGCCCGCCGTGCCCGCCCCGGCGCTCGGCGCCGAGCTGACGGCGGAGCTCGACCGCCGCATCGCCGCGGGCGACAGCCCCGTCACCTGCCTGCGCGACGCCCTGCGCGCATTTTCCGAGACGCTGCGCAGCCGCTTCCACGCCAGCGACGACATCGCCGCCCTGGTCCGGGGGCGCGCGGACTTCGTCGACGCCATCCTCTGGCGGGCGTGGCACATGATGCTGCCCGCCGAGATCGACGCCGCCCTCGTCGCGGTCGGCGGCTACGGTCGGGGGGAGCTCCACCCCGCCTCCGACATCGACCTGATGATCGTGCTCGGCCGCGGCCACTCGCCGGACTGGGAGGGGCGCATCGAGCAGCTGGTCATCCTGCTGTGGGACATCGGCCTCGAGGTGGGGCACAGCGTCCGCACGCTCGAGGAGTGCCGCGACGAGGCAGAGCGCGACATCACCGTCGCGACCAACGTGATGGAGGCGCGCCTGGTCGCCGGCCGGCCCGACCTCTACGCCGCCGTGCGGGAGATCACCGGACCGGACCGCATCTGGCCGAGCGGCCGCTTCTTCGAGGGCAAGCTGGAGGAGCAGCGGCAGCGCCACCGCAAATACGACGACACGGCCTACAACCTCGAGCCCAACATCAAGGAGAACCCCGGCGGGCTGCGCGACATCCAGATGGTGGGCTGGGTCGCCAAGCGGCACTTCGGCGTCGAGACCATGGCCGAGCTCGTGGCGCGCGGCTTCCTGACCGAGAGCGAGCACGACGAGCTGATGGCGGGGCAGACCCACCTCTGGCGCATCCGCTTCGCGCTGCACCTGCTGACCGGGCGCCGCGAGGACCGCCTCCTCTTCGACCACCAGCGCGCGCTGGCCGGGCAGTTCGGCTACGCCGACCACGACAACAGCCTCGCGGTCGAGCAGTTCATGCAGTCCTACTACCGCACTGTGATGAGGCTCAACCGGCTCAACGAGCTCCTGCTGCAGCTCTTCCAGGAGGCAATCCTGCTGCGGGACCGCCTCGGTGAGCCGGTGCCCATCAGCAGCCGTTTCCAGGCGCGCAGCGGCTTCATCGAGGTCACCGGCGACGGGGTGTTCCGCCGCCAACCGCTCGCGCTGCTGGAGATGTTTCTGCTGCTGCAGCAGCACCCGGAGCTCAGCGGCGTGCGGGCAGCGAGCATCCGGCTCGTCCGCAGCTGCCGCTCGCTGATCGACGACGCCTTCCGCGCCAGCCTCGGCGCCCGCAGCCTGTTCATGGAGATCCTGCGCCAGCCGCGGGGCATCACCCACGAGCTGCGGCGCATGCACCGCTACGGCATCCTGGGCCGCTACCTGCCGGAGTTCGGGGCAATCACCGGGCGGATGCAGTACGACCTCTTCCACGTGTTCACCGTCGACGAGCACACGCTGACGGTGGTGCGCAACCTGCGCCGCTTCTTCATCGCGGCGCACGCCGACGAGTTCCCGCTGTGCAGCGAGATCGCGCTGGGCATCCCCAAGCCCGAGCTGCTGTACATCGCCGGGCTGTTCCACGACATCGCCAAGGGGCGCGGCGGCGACCACTCCGTGCTCGGTGCAGAGGACGCGCGGGCGTTCTGCCTCCGCCACGAGCTCTCGGAGTACGACAGCCGCCTCGTCGCCTGGCTGGTCCGCCGCCACCTCGTGATGTCGATGACGGCGCAGCGCAAGGACATCGCCGACCCGGAGGTGATACAGCGCTTCGCCGAGGACGTCGGCGACCCCGTCCGCCTCGACTACCTCTACCTGCTGACCGTCGC
>JALOKS010000095.1 GCA_025456385.1 Thermoanaerobaculales bacterium
CGCGGCCGACCCGCAGGAGATGCTCGACCACGGGCTGGCCAGGATCGAGAGCGAGCTCGCGGGCCAGCCCCTCGAGCAGGCGCGGCTGATGGCGGCCCTCGGCGTCACCTACGCCGGGCTCGGCGAGCCCGACAGCGCGCGCCGGCTCCTCGAGCGCGCGCTGGAGATCCGCCGGGCCCACCTCGGCGAAAACGACCTCGACTACGCGGCGACCGTGTTCGCCCTGGGCAACGTCCTGATCGACCTCCACCACGACGAGGATGCGCGCAGGCTCCACCTCGAGGCGCTCGCCGTCAGGGAGCGCCTGCTGCCGCCGGGCCACGGCCTGGTGGTCCTCAGCCTCGAGCGGGCGTCGCTCACCGAGTTCCTGAATAACGACTGCCCTGCGGCGCTGGCACTCGGGCGGCGCGTCCTCGCGGCGGCGGGTGGCGGCACCGGGGTCGCCGGTCCCGAGCTCGAGAGCTCCCTCGCCGCAAGTGCGGCGGGGGCCGCCTCGTGCGAGGACCTCGATCTCGCGCGGGCCCTGCTCGAGCGGGCCATGGCCGCGAGCGAGGGGTCGCAGGCGCCGGAAAACCTCGGCACCGCGCGGGCCTTCTTCAATTACTCCGGGGTCCTCGGCGCCCTCGGAGAGACGGAACAGGCGGTGCTCTACGCCGAGCGGGCGGTGCGGATCTGGGATTCGATGAACGGGCCGCGGGACCGCCGGCTGTCGATGGGGCTGCTGATCGCCGCAACGGCCAACCACCACGCCGGGAGGCTGGAGGTCGCGCGGTCGCTCTTCGACCAGGCGCGGGCGATCGTCGCCACCTTCGCCGAGGTGCCGCACGGGTGGGAGCTGCGGCTCGTCGACATGGCGGACGTGCTCGTGCAGCTGGGTGAGACCGAGGCCGCGCTCGAGCTGCTGCAGGAGGCGCTCGACCTGGGCCTCGTCGATGCCGCCTTCGTCGAGGCCCCCGAGTTCGCATCGCTGCGCGGCAACCCGACCTTCGCGGCGATCGCGGCCGAGGTCCAGCGCCGGCGCGCCGCGGCCGGTTCGGAAGCTCCGGCCGGAGCGTAGCCGAGCGGGCCGCATGCTGCGGGCGGGCCGTGAGCCCGCCCGCAAGGCCCGTCCCGATCCTTCCCCTGCCCTTCCGTCGAGTCCCTTTCGCTCCCCGGCGAGTTGCGTCGGGCCGTGCGTTGCGCGCCGCGCCTCGAAACCGGGCGGTCATCTCGGAGGAGCCGCGAGCCGACGCGCGCGTCCGCGGTCGCACGCGCCCCGCGAACGCCGACCGTGCGCTCGCGGGCGCCGTCCTTCTCGTGGCTCCGTCGGCCTTCGCGCAGGAGACGACGGGCGCCATCCGGGGCACGGTGACGGATGATTCCGGGGCCGCGCTCGCGGGCGCCGCGATCGAGGCCGTCGGCCCCATCGGCGCGGTCTCGACGACGACGGACGACAGCGGCGCCTTCCGCTTGCCGCGGGTGGCGGCCGGCGACTACGTGGTGCTGGCGACCGCCGAGGGCTTCATCGAGGCGACGGCCCAGATCCGGGTCGTGCTCGGCGAGGCGGTGACGGTCGACTTCAGAATGCAGCGGGGCTTCACCGACGAGATCAACGTCTACTCCGACACCGTCGCCATCGACTTCTCGGAGAGCCAGACCGCGACCAGCATCGGCCAGCGGGAGATCGACTACCTGCCCAGGGGACGCGACTTCACCGATGTCGTGACCTTCGCCGCCGGCGCGGTCGACAGCGACCAGGCGGGCGGGATCTCGATCGACGGCGCGTCGGGCCTCGAGAACCGCTACATCGTCGACGGCCTCGACACCACCGACCCGCAGATCGGCGACCCCGCGATCCCGCTGCGGGCCGACTTCATGGAGGAGGTCCAGGTCAAGTCGGCGGGATACATGGCCGAGTTCGGCGGCGCCATGGGCGGCGTCATCAACGCCGTCACCCGCTCCGGCGGCAACGAGTACCACGGCACGGCGCTCGTCGAGGTGTCGAGCAACAGCTGGAACGGCAGTGCGCGCCCCGACCTCGAGTACTCGCTCGTCGACCCCGAGCTCGCCGAGCTCGTGACCTACTCCAAGGACGACGAGGTGCGCTACGACCCGGGCCTGGTCCTCAGCGGCCCGATCGCGCGCGACACGCTGTGGTTCTTCGGCTCCTACCAGCCCGGCTTCCGCACCACCGAGCGGACCGTCGACTGGGTGAGCTACGAGCCCGACACCTACACCCAGGACTACAAGGTCGACTTCGCCACCCTGAACCTGACGGCGAACCTGTGGAGCAGCTTCCTCATCAAGGCCGGGCTCAACATGTCGCCCTACACCCAGGACGGAAAGCTGCCCAACCGCGACGGGCGCGCGGACCTGCCGGACCAGGACAGCTGGGCGCCCCTCGGTGAGGAGGGCGAGCGCAGCACCTACTTCCTCAATCTCGACTGGATCGCCGACGACAGCTTGGTGGTCAGCGCCCGCGGCGGCTTCTTCCACCACAACGTCTACGACACCGGCATTCCGATCTACGACCTCATCCACAACTACTCGAGCTCCAGCCTGCCGGGCTTCGTCGACCGCCACCCGGAGATTCCGCCCGAGGCCCAGAACCCCCCGGGCTGGCTCAGCGACAACCTGGTCACCAACACCCGGCTCGAGAACATCTACGAACGCACCTCCTTCGCGGTCGACGGGACCTGGTACCTCCAGGCCGCCGGTGAGCACGCGCTCAAGGCCGGCTATCAGACCGAGGAGATCTTCAACGACGTCACCCAGGGCTACAACGCGGACCGCATCCTCTACTACTGGGACCGCTCCTACACCACCACCCAGGGCGAGGTGGTGACCGGCCCCTACGGCTACTTCCGGCTGCTGCGGATCGCCACCCAGGGCGAGGTGACGACCCGCAACCAGGCGCTGTTCGTGCAGGACGCCTGGAGCGTGACCCCGACCCTGACCCTCAACCTCGGGCTCCGCTCCGAGAACGAGGAGGTCCCGAACTACGGCGCGGTCGGACCGAGCCCCGCGATCAAGTTCGACTGGGGTGAGAAGCTCGCGCCGCGGATCGGCTTCGCCTGGGACATCCGCGGCGACTCGCGGTGGAAGCTCTACGGCAGCTACGGCAGCTACTTCGACGTCACCAAGTACGAGATGCCGCGCGGCGCCTTCGGCGGCGACAAGTGGGTCGACTACTACTTCACATTCGACTCGCCGGACCCCTTCCTCAACAACAATCCCGAGTGCCGCACCGGCGACAACACGATCTTCGAGCGGCCGGAGTGCGGCGCCGGGACCTTCATCGAGCTCATCGACCAGCGCCCGAACGCGGTCGACCAGGCGGCGTCGGACGAGGTCGGGGTGCCGCTGGTGGACCCGGACCTCAAGCCGATGGCGAGCTGGGAGGCGCAGGTCGGCGTCGACCACCAGCTGACGGACCTGATCCAGGTCGGCGCACGGGTCGTCCACAAGGAGGTCGACCGCGCGATCGAGGACGTCGGCTTCCTGCTTCCGGGCGTCGGCAACGTCTACGTCATCGCCAACCCGGGCGAGGGGGTCACGACCGAGATCGGCGACCTGCCCTACGCCAAGCCGACCCGCGAGTACGACGCGCTCGAACTGAACTTCGAAAAGCGCTTCACCGACAATTGGTCGCTGCGCGCCTACTACACCCTGAGCCGCCTGTGGGGCAACTACTCGGGGCTCGCCAACTCGGACGAGAACAACAACTTCGGCGACCCCATGCAGCCGGTGACCACCGGCGGCCGCCGCGCCCCCAACGTCAGCCGCCTGTACGACGTGCCGGGCTCGATGTACGACCAGAACGGCGAGCTCGTGTACGGGCGCCTCGCCACCGACCGCACCCACCAGCTCGGAGCGCAGTTCCTCTACAGCTTCGACTTCGGGCTCTCGGTGGGCTTGAACCAGTACATCGGCAGCGGCACGCCGATCTCCACGATCGGCAAGATCCCGAACAACAACTTCTTCTACCCCTACGGCCGCGGCGACCTCGGAACCACCCCCTGGCTCACCCAGACCGACCTTTCGCTCTCCTACAAGATCCCGCTCGGCCGGCGGACTGCCATGTCGTTCGGCCTGACCGTGCTCAACCTCTTCGACGAGGACACGCCGACCCGGATGTGGGCTCAGGTCCAGACCCAGGACCTGCCGGTCACCGACCAGGACTTCCTGACCGGCTTCGACTACGCCGAGCTGGTCGCCGGGGTCGACCAGGACGTCGCCTTCGGGCTCTACGACACCTACCAGGCGCCACGCGACGTGCGCCTCAGCGTCAGGCTGGAGTTCTGACGGCCTGACCGCGAGCCTTGTGATCGAGGAGGGGCTGCCCGGCCGGGCAGCCCCTCTTTTCGTGCTTTCGGGTTGGGAGGGCGGACCGATGGCCGGCGCCCGGCGGTACGAGGGCGCGCCGCCGCTCAGCAGGCGCCGTTCACCGCCACGCCGCCGTGTGCTAGAGTCTGTGGTCGAGATCGTGTTTCAATGAACCGGGAGCCCGATTCCCGCGCCCGCATCGCAGCGGTCGTCGCCGCGGTCGTCCTCGGCTGCTGTGTCGGGGGCCCCTGTGCAGCCGCCGCCCAGGATGGCGGCCCACCGGAGGAGGGCGCGGCCGCGGAGCGCGCCGCTCCGCCCCTGCCGCAGCTCCCGGCGGGCTTCTTCGAGCCGCTGCGGGTGCCGCTGGTCAACGTCGAGGTCGTCGTCACCGACGGCTCGGGGGCGGTGGTCGAGGGCCTCGGGTCCGAGGACTTCGAGGTGCTGCAGGACGGCGTCCCGGTCGTGCTGAGCCACTTCGCCGCGCCGGGCGCGCCGCGGCCGGTGGCTGCGACCTCCCTCGGCGCGCCCTTCGGTTTCGCTCCCGCCGTGGAGCGCAGCTACCTCGCGGTGTACCTCGACGAGGTGACCGCCGACCCGCAGCTGCGGGCGTCCGTGCTCGCCCGCCTCCGCAGCTACCTCGAGCGGTCCGCGCCGCCCGAGGCGTCGCTGATGCTGGCGCGCTTCGACGGCCGCCTGCACGTCGAGGCCGACTTCGCCACCTCGGCGGACCAGCTGCTGGCCGCTGTCGACCGGCTCAGCGGCCAGCCGGCGATGGACTCGACCCTCGACGGCGAGGCCCTGCTGCGGCGCATGCAGAGCATGGCGCAGCGGCCGCGCGCGCCGGACACGAGCGTCATCACCACGCCCAACGAGCGCGGCGACCTGGTTCCCATCGGCATCGACCCCGGCGAGGCCGAGCCGGAGGCCTACATCTTCCTGCCCGAGATCCAGCAGTACGCGCGCAGCCGGCAGCTGCGCGGCCGCACCAGCCTCGACGGCCTCCAGCGCTACCTCGGCCTGCTGGAGGCAATCCCGGGGCGCAAGCGCGTCCTCTGGGTGGGCGGCATCGAGCTGCGGCCAGGGGAGTCCCTGTTCCGCAGCTGGCAGGACCTCTTCCGCGGCGCCGCGCAGCGTCGCGGCAGCGACGCGATGACGGAGTCGCTGCGCTACGACCTCAGCCGCGAGCTGAGCTCGCTCCTCGAGCTCGCCAACGCCGCGGGCGTCGTCCTGTACCCGGTCTCCGCGCTCGCGGGAGGCGTCCGGGACACCGCCGCCTCCGACACCCGGGCCCTCGAGTCACCGGGCCGTCCCGGCCGCCAGGACCACCGCGACACGCGGAGCCAGGAGGAGGCGGCCGGGATGATGGCGGTGGCCACCGGCGGGCGCCGCCTCACCGACGGCGCCCGGCTCGACGAGCAGATCGCCGCGGTGGCGGGGGAGGGCGTGCGGTCGTACTCGCTGGCCTTCCGGCCGCCCTCGGCGGGCGACGGCGCCCACCACTCGATCGAGGTCAAGCTCCGTCGGCCGGGCGTCTCCGTTCGGCACCGCGCGGGGTACCGCGACCCCGGCGAAGGGCTGTCCGCCGCGACCCGCACCGTGGCGGCGGCCGTCCTCGGCACCGCCGACAACCAGCTCGGCGTCGCGGCCGTCTGCGAGCCGCAGGAGCCGCGCGAGGACGGCAGCTTCCTGGTCCCGGTACGGCTCACGGTGCCGATCGGGAACCTCGTGCTGCTGCCGCTCGGGGACCGTCACACTGCCAGGATCTCGGTGCTGAGCGTGGTCCGCGACGGCGCCGGCGGCCTGTCGGAGGTCTACGAGCGGGCCTACCCGATCGAGCTCCCCAACGAGGAGCTGGTGGCGGCGGTCGAGCAGCCCGCGACCTTCGTCCTCGGCATGGTCCTCCGCCCGGGCCCCTACCGGATCGCGATCTGTGTTCGCGACGACCGCTCCCTTGCCGACTCCACTGTCATCGTCGACGTCACTGCGGGGGAGGACGCCGGGAGCCCCAGCGGTTGAACGGGTACCGGCGCTGCGGAGCGGGCCGTCTCGCGGCGGTCCTGATCGGCATGCTGCTGTGCGGGCGGCTGCAGGAGGCGGCCGCGCAGGGCCTGGAGCCGGGCGACGCAGCCGCGGACGGGGCGAGTCCCGGCCACGTGGTCCCGACCAGCTCCCTGGGCGGCATCGAGCCCCGCGGCGCCGCCCTCCTGCTGTCGGGCCAGCGCGGCGGCGAGGTACCCGGCGCGGTGCTGTGGACCCTGGCCGGCGACGCCGGGGAGGCGGGGGAGGCGGCGATCGTGGTCCTCGTGGAGGTCGACGGCCGCGAGCTCCTCGCCGGCTCCGATCCCAGCGAGGCCCCGGTCGAGATCTACGGCTACCTGGTCGACAACGCGGGCGCCGTCGCCGGCCATCTCGAGGAGGGCCTGCTCGTCAGCCGTCGCGAGCTCGCGGACCGGATCTCGAGGGGCGGCCTGAAGTTCGTCGCCGGGCTGACGGCGCCCCCCGGCCTCTACTCGCTCCGCGTGCTGGTCCGGAACCTCGCGACGCGGCGCTTCTTCCTCGCCCGCCAGGAGCTCGACCTCAGGCCGGCGGAGGCGGTGGGCTTGCGGCTGCTGCCGCCGCTGGTGGCCGAGCCCGGCGCGGGCTGGGTGGTCGCCGCCGCCCCGGCGGTCGATCCTGCGCGCCTGCTCGCCGCGCTGCCCCTGCGCGGGCGGTGGCCCTCCGCGTTCCCCGGCTGGCCTTCGGCCGAGCCGCTCGAGCTCGTGCTGGCGACCTCTCCGCTGGGCGACGGGCACTCGCTGTCGGCGCAGCTCCTGGACCGCTCGGGGACGGCGATCCTGGACCCGGAGGTCGCGGTGGGGGCGGAGCTCTCGCCCGCCGGCGGCCTGGCTTCCCATGCGGCGAGGGTGGCCGTGCCGGACCTGCCGCCCGGCGAGTACCGGCTCGCGCTCAGCCTGACCGACCGCGACAGCGGTGAGGCCGTCTCGCACTCGCTGCCGGTCGTGATCCACGACCGGCCGCAGGCCCTGGCCTGGACCGACCCCGAGGCGCCGCGGGCGGCGGTTCCTGCGGCCCCGCCGGTGCGCGCCGCCGCGGCCACGAGCACGGAGATCGAGGACGCGAGGCTGCGCGCGGCCTACGAGTCGGCCCTCCGGAGGTGGGCGGCCGGCGACGCCGTCGCCGCTCGGAGGGAGCTCAGCGAGCTCGAGAGGACCGTGGTCGGCGCCCCCTCGACCCGCAGCTGGCGGCGGCTTTTCAATCTCGAGCAGCTGGCGGTGCTGGCGCTCGCCGAACGGAGGCCCGCCGCCGTGATGGGCGCCGCGATGCTGCACCGGGACATGCACCCCTGGTACATGGCGCGGCGCGAGACTGACCTCGCCGAGCACTCCTGGCAGCTGGCGGCGATGATCGCCCGCGTGGCGGGCTCGATCACGGTCTGGCGGCCCCCCGCCGGCTTCAGCGAGTGCCTGCTGCTCGACCTCGCCTCCCGGCTCGCCGCGATCGGCCAGTGGCGCGGTACCCGGCGGGCGCTCGAGGTGGCGGCGGAGGTCGCGCCGGGGAGCGCCGCGGCGTGGCTCGGGCTGGGCGCGCTGCACGAGCGCACGGGGGATCCCGACGAGGCGGCGTCCGCCCTCGAGCGGCTGCTGCGCGACCACCCGGGCCATCCCGAGGGACGCCTCCGTCTGGCCGTGAACCGGGCGCGGCTCGGTTCCGAGCGCGCGGCCGAGGAGCTGATGCGCGGGCTCCTCGAGCCGGGCACCCCGCTGTGGATCCGGACGCTGGCCTACCAGGAGCTCTGCGGCCTGCTCATCGCGAGCAACCGGTCCGAGCAGGCGGTCGCGCTGGTGCGGGAGGCGGTGGCGCAGATCCCGGACAACCAGCGGCTGCGGATTCTCGAGGTGTACGCCCTCGACAGCGCCGGGCGCTCGCGAGAGTCGGCGGCGGCGGTCGCCCGCCTGGAAGGCAGCGTCTCGCAGGCGAGCACCTCGCCGCGCTACCGCTACTCGCGGTGGCCCGACCTCGACGGCGAGCGGGTCCGTGCGACCCTGGCCGAGGCGGAGCGCGCGGGGCGCGCAGCGCTCGCCGAGGAGCTGCCGTGAGTGCGCGCCGGCTGCTGCGCATCGGCGGCCTCCTGCTGGCCCTCGGAGCGCTGTCCGCTCCGGGCTCCGGTGAGGACAGCCAGGTCTGGGTGCACCTGAGAGCGCCCGCGGACGGCCAGGCGATCGTGGGTCGGGTCCAGCTCGAGGCCGAGGTGCTGGCGGAGCGCCCGATCCGCGATGTCTCGTTCTTCGTCGACGGCCGTCCCGTGGGGTCGCTGGCGGCGCCGCCCTTCCATCTGCGCGTCGATCTCGGCGGCGACAGCCGCTCACACCGCATCGAGGTGGTGGCGACGGATGCGGCCGGCAACCAGGGGCGGCACGGCGTGACCACGGCGCCGATGCCGGTCGGCGGCGAGTACGAGGTCGAGCTGCGCCAGCTCTACGTGACCGCGAGCCGCGGTGACGAGCCGGTGCGCGACCTCGATCGCGCCGCCTTCACGGTGTTCGACGACGGCCGTCCGCAGCGCCTCATCACCTTCGCCGGCGGCGAGGTGCCGTTCACCGCGGTGCTGCTGGTCGACGCCAGCTCCAGCATGTTCGGGGCCAAGCTGGAGGCGGCGCGCGCCGGCGCCGCGAGCTTCGTCGCGGGCATGCACGAGCTCGACGAGGCCAGGGTGGTCGTGTTCTCGGACGTGATCCAGAACAGCACCCCCTTCTCCGGCACCCCGGAGGTCCTCACGGCAGGCTTCACGGGTGTCGTCGGACTCGGCGGGACGGCGGTCAACGACCACCTCTACGCCGCCCTGAAGCTGCTCGAGAGCCGGCAGGGGCGCCGCCTGGTCGTGCTGCTGAGCGACGGCGTCGACTCCCACAGCGCGCTCGCCGCGGCCGCGGTCCGCGAGCACGCGCGGCGCAGCCAGGCGATGGTGTACTGGATCCGCCTGCTCGACCGCGGCGAGAGCCTCGACGAACGCGACCAACCGCAGATGGTCTCGGCCTGGCGCAGCCCGAGCCAGTACCGCGAGCAGCGCCGGGCCCTGCAGGAGATCGTCGAGCGCAGCGGGGGCCGGATGCTGCCGGTGCGATCGCCGGCCGAGATCGAGCCGGTCTTCGGGAGCATCCTGCTCGAGCTGCGGGCGCAGTACGCCCTCGGCTACTACCCCGACGAGCGGCGCCGCGACGGCAGCTGGCACAAGGTGCGGGTCGAG
>JALOKS010000096.1 GCA_025456385.1 Thermoanaerobaculales bacterium
GCAGCTGCCGGCCGCGAGGCCGGCCCAGTCGCCGTGCTCGAGATCGAGGCAGGCCACAGCGGCGGTCGGCATGCGCAGCCGGCCGCCGCCCATCAGCAGGCTGACCAGCTGCGACCAGGTCGGCTCGTGGCCGGTCACCAGCAGGCGCTCGACCCGCGGGTCGGTACCCCGCAGCACCTCGAGCACCCGCGCGGGTTCGCTGGCGTAGAGCGCCGCGACCGGCACGATCCGCGAGCCCCAGCCTCCGGCCTTCGCAGCGCACTCGGCGGTACCGACGGCACGCACCGCGGTCGAGCTGAGGATCAGCTCGGGCTCGACACCCGCACCGCTCAGAAAAGTCCCCATCCGCGCCGCCGCCGCGAGCCCGCGCGGCGCCAGCGGGCGGTCGTGGTCGGAGAGCCCGGGCTCGCCCCACTCGGACTTGCCGTGCCGCATCACGAGCAGCGTTCTCACGCTCACCTCCCCTCGCGCGGGGTCTGCGGACCGTCCGCCGGCCCCTCGGCCATCGCCTGCTGCACGACCGTGCCGTCGTGCAGCCGAAGCGCCGTCAGGCTGCCGCCGTAGACGCAACCGGAGTCGATGCAGGCCAGGTCGTGGTCCCGGTGCAGGCCGAGCATCGCCCAGTGGCCGAAGAGCAGGGCGTAGCCCTGGCGCTTGACCGCCGAGCGCTCGAACCACGGCTGCCAGCCGGCCGGGGCCTCCCGCGGAGCGCCGGTGTAGGCAAGCCGCGCCGAGCCGTCCGGCCCCACCATCCGCATTCGGGTGAAGACCGCCGCCGCCGAGGCCAGCAGATCGTCGCCCTCGAGCCCCGAGTGCCACGATCCGCGGCGGTTCGCCGAGATCCGCGCCAGGAAATCCACCCAGCCGTCCCCGGCGAGACGCTCCGAGGCGGCGTTCGCCAGCCGGCAGGTCAGCTCGATGCTCCAGTCCGGCATCAGGCCGGCGTGGACCAGCAGCCAGGGCCCGAAGTGGTGGACGAAGGGCCGGGTCCGCAGCCAGGCAACGAGATCGTCGCGGTCCGGCGCGGCCAGCACCGCGTCGAGGGTGTCCTCCTTCTTCCTCGTGGCGATGCCGGCCGCCCTGCCGAGGAGGTGGAGGTCGTGGTTCCCCAGCACGACCGTCAGCCGCTCGCGGTTGGCAAACGCCCAGCGCAGCACCTCGAGCGAGGACGGCCCGCGGTTGACGAGGTCGCCGACCAGCCACAGCTCGTCCCTCTCGCGGTCCCACGCGATGCGCTCGAGCAGCAGCGTCAAGGTCCGCCAGCAGCCGTGCACGTCACCGATCAACCAGGTCGTCATGCCTTGCCTGTCTCCGTCTCCGTGCCCTCGTCGTCACCCGCGCCCGGAAGCGAGGTCCAGGGTCCTCCAGGAAGGTGTTCAGGAGGAGTTCGCGAGGTCGTTCGCGCCTCAGCTCTCGAGCCGCCACTCCCACTGCGCCGACCGCTGGCGGCCGTCGACCTCACCCTCGATGCGGGCGACCAGGGTATCGCCCTCCCGACGGTAGATGATCCGCTGCGGAAAGTCGTGCCCGGGGTTCTCGAAGACGGCCTCCATCGGTCCTGAGGCCACCAGGGGAAACTCGGTCACCGCACCGCCGCCCGGGCTCGCCAGGTAGACCGCGCCGTGCCCACGCACCTCGATGCGCAGGTACTCGAAGGCAGCCGGCCGGCCCGGCGGCAGGTCGCGGTGCAGGCCGAGCATCAGGCCGCCCGCCGGCGCCAGCCACAGCTCCTCGGTGATCACGCCGTCGGCCGAGCCCCGCCAGTGGCCGGCGAGCCAGGCGAGCTCGTCGAGGGCGAGCTCCGGCGGCGCATCCTGGCTCCCGACGACGAAGGCGACCGACGCCACCATGCCCGCGACCACCACCAGTGCCGACGACCGCATGTCCGGCCCTCCCAACGTGGGGATTGTACGCGGTACACTGCCGGCCCGGAGGTGGTGATGCGACTGCAGCTGATGTCCTGGCCCGAGGTGGAGGCGTATCTGCGACGCTCGAACGGCATCATCGTGCCCATCGGTGCAACCGAGCAGCACGGGCCGGTCGGCCTCGTCGGCACCGACGCCATCTGCGCCGAGACCCTGGCGTGGGAGGCGGGCGAGCTGTCCGGCGCCGCGGTCGGCCCCACCCTCCCGGTCGGGATGTCCGAGCACCACATGCACTTCCCGGGCACCATCACCCTGCGCCCGACGACCCTGGCGGCAGTCGTGCGCGACGTCGCGCTAGCCCTCGCGCGCCACGGCTTCCGGCGCCTGCTCTTCGTCAACGGCCACGGGGGGAACACCGCCGCGATCAACACCGGCTTCTTCGAGGCCTACAGCGACGCCCCGCGGGCTGTGGCCGGCGGCGAGGAGCTCCGCTGCCTGTGCCTGGAGTGGTGGCACCTGCCGAGCGCCGCGCGCCTCAGCGCCGAGCTCTTCGGCGACCGCGACGGCGACCACGCCTCCGCCTCCGAGGTCTCGGTGGCCGCGGCCGCCTACCCCGACCACCTCAAGCACGCCGCCATGGCCGCCGAGCCCCCTCCCACCAGCCGGGTCTTCGGGCCCGCCGACTTCCGCCGCCGCTACCCCGAGGGCCGCATGGGCTCCCACCCCGAGCTCGCCACCGTCGAGGCGGGCCGGGCCATCATCGCCGCCGTCGCCGCCGACATCGCCGAGGAGTACCGGCGGTTCCTCGGGGAGGCGTGAGGGGGAGGTCGGATTTCGGAGTTCGGAATTCGGAATTCGGAATTCGGAATTGCCAACAGACCTTCCAGAGCTGAACCGCGCCCCCCGGCGTCATCCTGAGCGAGGCGACCGCAGGTCGCCGAGTCGAAGGACCCCGTGAAGTCCCCGGAGAGTGTCCCGTGCTCGGTTCGACGCTCCGAGCTTCACGGGGTCCCTCGACTCGCTCCGGCGCCGCTTCGCGTCGCCTCCGCTCGCTCGGGATGACGGGCTAAGGGTCCGGCGATCCGCTCGCTCGGGATGACGGGGTCAGGGTCGGCGATCCTCCCGCTCGGGATGACGGGCTAAGGGTCCGGCGACCCGCTCGCTCGGAATGACGCGGAAAGCGACCGCAACGGGTCAAGATCCCCCACCCCTCGGAAGCTCGCCGCGCGCGGCGCGCGACGAGTTGCCGGGAGTAGCGGTACAATCCTCCGGCCCTGGAGGTCGACGTGGAGTCCCTGTTCCGTTTTTCCGCGCTCGCCGAGAAGATGCACCCGTCGCCGATCCGCGAGCTCTTCCGCATCAGCCAGCAGCCGGGGATGATCTCCTTCGCCGGCGGCCTGCCCGATCCCGACACCTTCCCGGTCGCGGCCTTCGCCGCCTGCGCCGACATCCTGTCGCGCGACGGCCGCACGGTGCTGCAGTACGGCGCCTCCGAGGGCTACCCGCCGCTGCGCGAGGCGATCCTCGACATGATGCTCGGGCGGCTCGGCTACCGGCCCGCCGCCGGCGAGCTGCTCATCACCTCGGGCTCGCAGCAGGCCGTCGACCTGATGGCCCGCGCCCTCCTCGACCCCGGCGACGTGGTCGTGCTCGAGGCGCCGACCTACCCCGGCACCCTGCACTGCCTGCGCAACGCCGGCGCCCGCTTCGCGCTGGTGCCCGCCGACGGCGACGGCATGCAGGTCGAGCTCCTGCCCGAGGTGGTGGCGCGCGCCGAGGAGGCGACCGGCCGCCGCCCCAAGCTCATCTACACCGTGCCCGACTTCTCCAACCCCTCAGGCGCCTGCATGGGCCTCGAGCGCCGCCGGCGCCTGGTCGAGCTCGCGCGCGAGCTCGGGATCCCGATCTTCGAGGACGACCCCTACGGCCGCCTGCGCTACGCCGGCGAGCACCTGCCGAGCCTCAAGGCCCTGGTCGGCGACGCGCCGCAGGTCATCTACGCCTCGTCCTTCTCCAAGGTGCTGGCGCCGGGGGTGCGCGTCGCGTGGACCGTGGCCGCGCCCGAGCTCATCCGCTCGATGGTGCTGATGCGCCAGGGCGAGGACCTCTGCACCTCGACCGTCACCCAGGCCCTGGTCGCCGAGTACTGCGTCCGCGGCCTCCTCGAGGAGCACCTCGGCCTGATCGTCGCCACCTACGCGCGCAAGAGCCGCGCCATGCAGGCCGCCCTCGAGCGCCACCTGCCGCCGGGGGCGGCGCGCTGGCACCGGCCGCAGGGCGGCTTCTTCTTCTGGCTCGAGCTCGCGTCCGGCTCGAGCCGCGAGCTCTTCGAGCGCGCGGTCGCGGCGGGGGTGGCCTTCGTCCCCGGGCGGGCCTTCTACCCCGGCGCCGCCGAGCAGGTCGGCGGGACCCTCTCCGGCGATCACTTCGCCCGCCTCTGCTTCACCTTCGCCGACGAGACCGCCATCGACGAGGGCTGCCGCCGGCTCGGAGGGGTCCTCGGCGGAGCGGCCTGAGCCGACTGCGGCGGGCCCCGTCGAGCGCTCCGGGCCGGCCCCTCGACGCGCCGCGAAAGCCGGGCTACAGTGGCGGGGCAGCAGGAGTCGTCGCATGCCCGCCTTGCTCGTCGCCGCCCTGATCCTGGCCAGCACCGCCGCCGCGACCGCCGGAGACCTCGGCGCGCTGTCCGGGCTCCGCCTCCGTGACCAGTACGGGGCCGGGGACAGCCTCGCGGCCCACCGCGGCCGGGTGGTCGTGGTGATGGTGGTCGACGCCGAGCGGCTGCGGGGCCTCAAGGCCTGGGAGCGGGACCTGCGCGAGCGCGTCGACGGCTTCGAGGTGCTGCGCATCGCCGAGGTGCCGCTCGAGCCGCCGACGAGCTACGAGCTCGTGGCGGCGAAGCTCGCCGAGCAGGTCCCCGAGGGAGTCTCGGTGCTGATCGACCTCGAGCGGCGCTGGGCGGCAGAGCTCGGGCTCGACGCCAGCCGCCCGACCCTGCTGCTCATCGACCGTGAGGGGCGCCTCGCGGCGACCGCCGCCGGCCGGCACGAGCCCGCTCTCGCGGCCGAGGTCGCCGCCCGCCTGGCGGAGCTGGTAGGCGCAACGTGAAGGTCGACCTCGCGCTGGTCGGCGGCGGCCTCGCCAACTGCCTGATCGCCCTCCGCCTGCGCCAGCTGCGGCCGGAGCTCGAGCTCCTCGTCGTCGAGCGCGGGCCCCGCCTCGGCGGCAACCACACCTGGTCCTACCACGACAGCGACCTGACGGCGGCGCAGCGCGCCTGGCTGCGGCCCCTTGTCGCGCACAGCTGGCCGTGCCACGAGCTGCGCTTCCCGCGCCGGGTCCGGGTCATGGAGGCTGGCTACAACAGCGTCAGCTCGCGGCGCCTGCACGAGGTCGTCGGCGAGGCCCTCGCCGACCGCGCGCTGCTCGGCCGCGAGGTCGCCGAGCTCGCACCCGACCGGGTGCGGCTCGCCGGCGGCACCGTGATCGAGGCCGGAGCCGTGATCGACGGCCGCGGCGACCCCGGCGGCCGCCACCTCGAGCTCGGCTTCCAGAAGTTCCTCGGCCTCTTCCTGCGCCTCGAGCACGGGCACGGCCTCGCGGCGCCGATCCTGATGGACGCCACCGTCGGGCAGGTCGACGGCTACCGCTTCGTCTACACTCTGCCGCTCGCCGCCGACGAGCTCCTCGTCGAGGACACCTCCTACAGCGACGGGCCCGAGCTCGATCGCGAGCGGCTCCGCGGGAGTGTCCGCGGCTACGTCCGCGAGCGGGGCTGGGGGGTCGCCGAGGTCGCGGGCGAGGAGGAGGGGGTGCTGCCGATCGTCCTCGGCGGCGACATCCAGGGCCTGTGGGCCGCGGGCCCTGCCGGGGTCGCGCGCAGCGGCATGCGGGCGGCGCTGTTCCACCCCACCACCGGCTACTCCCTGGCCGAGGCGGTGCGCCTCGCCGACGCGATCGCCGCCGAGCGCGTGCTCGGCGCCGAGACCCTCTTCGAGCTGACCCGGCGGCGGTCGCTCGAGCTGTGGCGCGACAATTCCTTCTTCCGGCTCCTCAACCGGATGCTCTTCCGGGCCGCGGCGCCAGAGCGCCGCTACCTGATCTTCGAGCGCTTCTACGGCCTGCCCGAGAGCCTCATCCACCGCTTCTACGCCGGGCGACTGCGGTGGACCGACAAGCTGCGGCTGCTCAGCGGCAGGCCGCCGGTGCCCCTGCGGCGGGCGCTCGCCTGCCTCGGGGAGCGCCGCCCGGCCGCGACCGGAGCGACGACAAGGGAGGCAGCGTGACACGACCCAAGGCGGCAGTGATCGGCAGCGGTTTCGGCGGGCTGACGCTCGCGGTGCGCCTGCAGGCGGCCGGCATCGACACCACCGTGTTCGAGAAGCGCGACAAGCCCGGCGGCCGGGCCTATGTCTACCAGGACAAGGGCTACAGCTTCGACGGCGGGCCGACGATCATCACCGCCCCGCCCTGCCTCGAGGAGGTCTTCGCCTCGGCCGGCCGCGACATGGCGGACTACGCGACCCTGCTGCCGGTGATGCCGTTCTACCGCCTGTACTGGGAGGACGGCTTCCGCTTCGACTACTCCAACGACATGGACGCGATCACCGCCCAGATCCGGGACAAGAGCCCGCGCGACCTCGACGGCTACCAGCGCTTCCTGCGCTACGCCGAGGACGTCTTCAACGAGGGCTACGTCAAGCTCGCGGCAACCCCTTTCCTCGATTTCTGGAGCATGATCCGGGTGTCGCCGCAGCTCATCCGCCTGCAGAGCTTCCGCAGCGTCTACTCCATCATCTCGCGCTTCATCAAGGACCCCCACCTGCGGCAGGTCTTCAGCTTCCACCCCCTGCTGGTCGGCGGCAACCCCTTCAGCTCCTCGGCCATCTACACCCTCATCCACTACCTCGAGCGCAACTGGGGCGTGTTCTTCGTCAAGGGCGGGACCGGGGCGCTGGTGGCCGCGCTGGTGAAGCTCTTCGAGGAGCTCGGCGGGGAGATCCGTCTGAGCTCGCCGGTCGAGCGCATCCACACCGCGAACGGCCGCGTCACCGGGGTCACGACCGCCGGCGGCTGGCACGGCGACTTCGACGCCGTGGCCTCGAACGCCGACGTCGTCCACACCTACAGCGCGCTCCTCGAGGGCGAGCCCCACGCCGAGCTCGAGGCCGCCCGCCTGGTCAAGAGGCGCTTCAGCATGTCCCTGTTCGTGGTCTACTTCGGCAGCCGCCGCCGCCACACCCAGATCGCCCACCACGACATCCTCTTCGGCCCCCGCTACCGCGAGCTGCTCGACGACATCTTCGAGAGCGTCGACACCCTCGCCGAGGACTTCTCCCTCTACCTCCACGCCCCCACCCTCACCGACCCGTCGGTCGCGCCCGCGGGCTGCGAGGCCTTCTACGTGCTGTCGCCCGTGCCCCACCTCGGCAACGCGCACCTCGATTGGAGCAGCGAAGGCCCCCGCTACCGCGACCGGATCCTCGAGTACCTCGAGAAGCGCTACCTGCCGGGTCTCGGCGCCGACATCGAGACGGTGCGGATCCTGACCCCAGACGATTTCAAGCACGAGATGAACTCGCACCTCGGCTCCGCCTTCTCCCTCGAGCCGATCCTCAGCCAGAGCGCGTGGTTCCGGGTCCACAACCGCGACCGCCACATCGGCGGCCTCTACTTCGCGGGCGCCGGAACCCACCCCGGGGCGGGGGTGCCCGGCGTCGTCAACTCGGCCAAGGCCACCGCCGGGCTCATGATCCCCGACCTGCTGGGGGGCCGGGGCTGAGGCCCGGCCGTGGACGAGCTGGTCGAGCAGAGCCGGGCCGTCATCGAGCGGGGCTCGAAGAGCTTCGCCGCCGCCGCCCGCCTCTTCGCCCCCGAAACCCGCGCCGGCGCCTACCTGCTTTACGCCTGGTGCCGGCACTGCGACGACCAGACCGACGACCAGCGCCTCGGCTTCGCGGGCTCGCGGCTCGACGAGGCCGAGGCGCGCGCCCGCCTCGACCGGCTCGAGGCCGCGACCCGGAGCGCGCTGGCCGGCGAGCCGACCGGCGACCCGATCTTCGCCGGCCTGCAGCGGGTCGCTTCACACCACCGGATCCCCGCACGCGACGCCCTCGCGCACCTCGCGGGCTTCCGCATGGACGTCGAAGGGCGCCGCTACGACACCGTCACCGACACGCTCGAGTACTGCTACCACGTTGCGGGGGTGGTCGGGGTGATGATGGCGCGGATCATGGGGGTGCGCGACGAGCCCACCCTCGACCGCGCCGCCGACCTCGGCATCGCCTTCCAGCTCACCAACATCTGCCGCGACGTCCTCGACGACGCCGCCCTCGGCCGGGTCTACCTGCCGGCAGCCTGGCTGGCCGAGGCCGGGGTGCCGGGCGGGCGGCTCGCCGACCCCGAGCACCGCGGCGGGGTGGTCGCGGTGGTGCGGCGCGTGCTCGCCGAGGCCGAGCGCTATTACGCCTCCTCCCGCCTCGGCATCTCGCAGCTGCCGTTCCGCTCCGCGTGGGCGGTGGCGGGCGCCCGCTCCGTCTACCGCGACATCGGCCGCCTGGTGCTGCGGCGGGGCGCAGCGGCCTGGGAGGAGCGCGCCGCCAC
>JALOKS010000404.1 GCA_025456385.1 Thermoanaerobaculales bacterium
CGCCCCGCCGCCAGGTCCTCGACGGCGAGGCCGAGGGAGCGGAAGAGGGTGATCTCGTCGTCGGCGCCGCGGCCGGGGTGGCGGCCGATGAGGAGCTCGCCGAGCTCGGCCCGCAGGTGCTCGGGGCCGATGACGCCCTCGGCGAGCGCCATCCGGTACTCGCCGGCCTCGTGCTCCAGGGACTCGCGGCGGTCGGTGAAGAGCGCGGCCCGCCGCACCGCCTCGGTGTCGAGCTCGCGCCAGGAGGGGATCGAGGCGCCGACCGCGTTGAGGTGCATGCCGGGCTCGAGCAGCGCCCCCGGCAGCACCGGCTCGTGGGCCGAGGTGCAGGTGCAGACGATGTCGGCGCCTCTCACCGCCTCGGCGACGCTCGCCGCCGCCCCGACCGGGACCCCGTGCCGCGCCGCCTGCCCGGCGGCGAAGGCCCGCACCGTGGCGGGGTCCCGGCTCCACACCCGCACCCGCTCGACCGGCCGCACCGCGAGCATCGCCTCCAGGTGCGACCGCGCCTGGGTGCCGGCGCCGAGGATCGCCAGCGTGCGCGCGTCCCGTCGCGCCAGCAGGTCGGTGGCCACCGCCGACACCGCCGCCGTGCGGACGGCGGTCACGGCGCCCGCCTCGAGCAGGGCCAGCGGCGCCCCGTTCGCGGCGTCGAAGAGGAGAACGCCGCCCTGGTGCGAGTCGACGCCGAGCGCGCCCGGGTCCTCGACCACGCTGAGGATCTTGACCCCGAAGACCTCCCCCGCCGCGAGCGCGCCCGGCATCCAGGCCAGAACCCCGCGCCGGTCGGGCAGCAGCAAGCCCGCGCGCAGCGGCTGCACGCCCTCGCCGCGGGCAAGGCCCGCGAGCGCCTCCGCAACCGCCGCCATGCAGTCCCGCATCGGCAGCAGCTCCCGCACCTGGGAGTGGGCCAGAATCAGCATGCTCGCCTCCGCAGCACCACCACCGATCGGGCGTGGACCCGGTACACCATGCCGTCGAGCCGCTCCTCGCTGCCGGGCTCCAGGATGTCCCGCGGGCTCGGCAGCGAGGTGTCGACGACGCGCAGCCACTCGGCCGCCGCTCCTTCCTGCACCTCGAACTCGAGGTCCTCGCTCCAGGCGTTGACCATCACGTAGAGGTCGTCGTCGCCCACCGTCGCGCCGTGCAGGCAGTAGGCGAGGCTGTGCGAGTCGGAGCTGAGGTCGGGCTGCGGGCCGGTCCCGTACCAGCGGACGTCGTCCCGCCAGTACACCCCGCGGCTGATCGACGGGTGGTCCTTGCGGAAGGCGATCATGAGCCGGAAGAAGCGGAAGACGTCGCGGTTGGCCTCGAGCAGATCCCAGTCGAGCCACGTCGTCTCGTTGTCCTGGTTGAAGGGGTTGTTGTTGCCCCGCTGCGTGTTCATGAACTCGTCCCCGGCGACCAGCATGGGGGTGCCGTTGGCGAGGAGCAGCAGACAGCCGAAGTTCCTGACCTGCCGCCGCCGCAGCGCCAGCACCTCGGCGGGCGCTCCGTCGTCGCCTTCGAAGCCGCAGTTCCAGCTCAGGTTGTGGTCGCTGCCGTCCTGATTGCCGCGGCCGTTGGCTTCGTTGTGCTTCCGGTCGTAGCTCACCAGGTCGACCAGGCAGAAGCCGTCGTGGGCGGTGACGAAGTTGACGCTCTGGTGCGGGCGGTAGGTGATGCCGAGCTCGTCGGGAAAGAGGTCGTCGCTGCCGTAGAGCCGGCACATCAGCGCCCCGACCTTGGCCTGGTCGCCCCTGACAAAGGCGCGCAGGTCGTCGCGGAAGGCGCCGTTCCACTGCAGCCAGAAAACCCCCGGGAACCCGCGCCCCAGCTGGTAGCTGGCGATGTCCCAGGCCTCGGCGACCAGGCGCACGTCGGCCGAGCTGGCGAGGAAGCTGATCTCCGGGATGAGCGGCGCGTCGCGGGCGCCGAGGCTGCCGTCGCTCGCCCGCGAGAAGATCGAGGCGAGGTCGAACCGGAAACCGTCCACGCGCATCTCCCGGATCCAGAAGCGGAGGCTGCTGAGCACGAGCGCCCGCATCGCGGGGTGGCCGCAGCGGGTGGTGTTGCCGCAGCCGGTGTCGTTGACGTAGGCGCGCGAGCCGGGTTCGAGCAGGTAGTAGCTCTCGTCGTCGATGCCGCGGAAGCTGTAGGTCGGCCCGTCCGGCCCACCCTCGCTGGTGTGGTTGTAGACCACGTCGAGCCAGACCTCGATGCCGGCCCGGTGAAAGGCCGCGACCATGTCCCGGAACTCCTCGAACGCGTCGCCGGAGGCGTACTGCCGGTGCGGCGAGAAGAAGTGCAGCGTCATGTAGCCCCAGTAGTTCCCCTCCTGGGGGTCGTACTGCTGCACCGGCAGGAGCTCGACCACCGTCACGCCGAGCTCCTGCAGGTACGGGATCTTGTCGGTCAGCCCGGCGAAGGTGCCGCGCCGCGCCGCCGCGACCCCCGAGCTGGCGCGGGCGGTGAAGCCCTTGACGTGGAGCTCGTAGATGACCGCGTCGTGGTCGTGCCGGGGCGGCGGCGCGTCCTCCCGAGCGAAGGCCGGGTGCGGGCGGGGCAGCACGCCCAGGGGCGCGCGCCCGTCCGTCCGGCCCGGCGCGGCGCACGCGTCGCGGCTGAAGCCGGGCGGGAAGAACACGGCCGGGGCGTAGGGGTCGAGCAGGACCTTGTCCGGATCGAAACGGCGGCCGGGCGGCCCGCCGATGCGGTAGCCGTAGAGTGTCGCCCCGGCAAGCGCCGCCGCCGGGACCCAGCAGTGCCAGATCGTGCCCGTCCGGTTCTGCGGGTGC
>JALOKS010000405.1 GCA_025456385.1 Thermoanaerobaculales bacterium
CACGGCTGCCGCTCCGCCTCGAGGTCGTGGACGGCAACGGCCTGCTGCCCCTCGCCGCCGCGGAGCGCGAGTTCGCGACCGCCTACGCCTTCCGCCGCCACCTCCAGAAGGAGCTTCTGCCGCACCTCGTGACGGTGCCGCTCGCGGACCCGCTGGCGGAAGGGCTGCCTCCGCCGGCGCCGGTCGCCGAGGCGGTGGCGCGGCGTTGGCCGGCGGCCGCGCCGCAGCTGCTCGCGGGCGATCCGCAGGCCCTCGCGGCGCTCCCGATCGATCACGCGGTCGCTCCCGCGCCTCTGCGCGGCGGCGGGCGCGCCGCGGGTGCGGCGCTCGAGCGCTTCCTCGACGAGCGCCTCGGGCGCTACCTCGAGGAGCGCAACCGCCCGGATGCGGAGGCCGCGAGCGGGCTTTCGCCCTGGCTTCACTTCGGGCACCTGTCCGCGCACGAGGTCTTCCTCGAGCTGATGCGGCGCGAGCGCTGGACTCCCGAGGACGTGATGCCGCCGGCGAACGGGCGCCGCGCCGGCTGGTGGGGCGTGCGCGCGACCGCCGAGGCCTTCCTCGACCAGCTCATCACCTGGCGCGAGCTCGGCTTCAACGTCTGCGCCCGCAACCCCGACCACGACCGCTGGGAGTCGCTGCCGGCGTGGGCGCGGAGGACGCTCGACGAGCACGCCGCCGACCCCCGGGAGCACCTGTACACGCTCGAGGAGCTGCGCTCGGGGGCGACCCACGACCCGCTGTGGAACGCCGCCCAGACCCAGCTCCTCCGCGAGGGCACGATCCACAACTACCTGCGCATGCTGTGGGGCAAGAAGATCCTCGAGTGGACGACCGATCCGCGCGAGGCTCTCGCGGTGATGATCGAGCTCAACAACCGCTACGCCCTCGACGGCCGCGACCCAAACTCCTTGACCGGCATCTTCTGGGTCCTCGGCCGCCACGACCGGCCGTGGGCGCCGCAGCGGCCGGTCTTCGGCACCGTCCGCTACATGTCGTCCGCCAACACCGCACGCAAGTTTCCGGTCCGCCCCTACATCGAGCGCTACACGGGCGCGGGAGGCACACGATGAAGGTCCTGGTCACCGGCGCCACCGGCTACGTGGGCGGCCTGCTGGTGCCGCTGCTCCTCGAGCGCGGCCATCGGGTTCGGGTGATGGTGCGCGATCCCGAGCGGGTCGCCGGCCGGCCGTGGAGCCCGCAGGTCGAGATCGTCCGCGCCGACGTCGAGCAGCCGGCGACGCTGGCGGCGGCGCTCGACGGCATGGAGGCCGCGTACTACCTGGTCCACCTGATGGGCGGCGGCGGCGATTTCGCCGAGCGCGACCGGCGCGCCGCGGCGGGCTTCGTCGCCAACGCCGGCCACCTGCGGCACGTGATCTACCTCGGCGGCCTGCTGCCGGAGGCGGTCAAGGTGTCGAAGCACCTCGCCAGCCGCGCCGAGGTCGGCGAGATCCTGCGCGCCGGCCTGCCGACGACCGAGTTCCGCGCTGGGCCGGTGATCGGCGCCGGCTCGGCCTCCTTCGAGATGGTCCGCTACCTGACCGAGCGCCTGCCGGCGATGATCGCGCCGAAGTGGATCCTCAACCAGGTGCAGCCGGTCGCCGTCCGCGACATCCTCGACTACCTCCTGCTCTCCCTCGACCGCGGGCCCTCGGGTCTCTACAACGTCGGCGCCGCGCCGCTCAGCTTCAAGGGCATGATGCAGGAGTTCGCGGCGGTGCGCGGGCTGAAGCGCGTGATCGTGCCGGTGCCGGTGCTGGCGCCGGGCCTCGCCGCCCTGTGGGTCGGCCTCGTGACGCCGATCTCCAACCGCCTCGCCGTGCCCTTGATCGAAGGCGTGGTGCACCCGGTGGTGGCCGACACCAGCCGGGCGCGCGCCGACTTCCCCGAGGTGGTCCCCCTCCCCTACCGCGACGCCGTGGCGGTGGCGCTGCGCCAGACCGAGGACCACGAGGTGGCCACCCGCTGGAGCGACGCCCTGGGCTCGGCGCCCGCCTTCGAGCTGCGTCAGAGCGAAGGTCTGATCCGCGAGACCCGAAGCTGCCGCACCGGCGCCTCCCCCGAGGCGGTGTTCCGAGCTTTCAGCTCGCTCGGCGGCGACACCGGGTGGCCGTTCTGGAACTGGGCGTGGTCACTGCGCGGCACCATCGACCAGCTCGTCGGCGGGCCTGGCCTGCGCCGCGGCCGCCGCCACCCCACCGAGCTCGAGCCGGGCGACGCGCTCGACTTCTGGCGCGTCGAACGCGTCGAGCCGCCGCACCTGCTGCGCCTGCGAGCTGAAATGAAGGTCCCCGGACGGGCCTGGCTGCAGTGGGAGGCGGTGCCTGAGGACGGCGGCACGCAGCTCGTGCAGACCGCGGTCTTCGAGCCCATCGGGCTCGGCGGCCAGATGTACTGGAACCTCAGCTACCCGATCCACAAGGTGATGTTCTCGGGGATGGTGCGCCGCCTCGCCGCGCGCGCGGAGCGCGAGGCGCGGTGAGGCCGGCGACGCTGTGCACCGAGCTCGAGCTGCCGCTCCCGCTCGCCGAGGTCTTCCCGTTCTTCGCCGAAGCCCGCAACCTCGAGCGGATCACCCCGGGCTGGCTGCGCTTCGAGGTGCTGACGCCCGGGCCGATCGAAATGCGCGCGGGCGCGCTGATCGACTACCGTCTGCGCTGGCGCGGCGTGCCGCTGTCGTGGCGCACCGAGATCGAGGCCTGGGAGCCGCCCCACTTCTTCATCGACCGCCAGCTGCGCGGGCCCTACCGGCTGTGGCGCCACCAGCACCGCTT
>JALOKS010000406.1 GCA_025456385.1 Thermoanaerobaculales bacterium
TGTCGCCGAACGTCGCCTCGTTCATCGGGGCGGCGACGCCGCGGGCCTACGTGATCGGCCATGAGGACCGGGCACCGACGCCGGACGAGCTCGGGGCGATGCGCGGGCTCGTGCGGCAGGCCATGGCGGACGGTGCGCTCGGCGTCGCCTCGGCGCTCATCTACCCGCCGGGCAGCTTCGCCTCGACCGACGAGCTGGTCGCCCTCGCCGAGGAGGCGGCGGCCGCCGGCGGCATGTACATCTCCCACGTCCGCGGCGAGGGAGCCAACCTCGTCGAAGCCGTCGACGAGCTGATCGAGGTCGCGCGCCGCGCGGGGGCCCGCGCCGAGATCTACCACCTCAAGGCCTCGGGCCGGGCCAACTGGCCCCTCTTCGAGCAGGCGGTCGCGAGAATCGAGCAGGCGCGGGCGGAAGGGCTCGCGATCACGGCCGACGTCTACACCTACCCTGCCGGCGCGACCGGCCTCAACGCCTGCATGCCGCCCTGGGTCACAACATCCTCCTGGTCGAGTTCAAGAGCGAGAAGCTGAAGCCGCTGACCGGCACGACCCTCGCCGAGGTGGCGGCGATGCGCGGCACCAGCCCCGAGCTGACGGCGATGGATCTCATCGTCGAGGACGGAAGCCGCATCACCTGCGTCTACTTCAGCCAGTCCGAGGCGGTGCTGCGGCGCGCGATCGCCCTGCCGTGGGTCAGCTTCTGCTCCGACGCGGCCTCGCTCGCCCCCGAGGGGGTGTTCCTCGCCAGCAGCACCCACCCGCGGGCCTACGGCAGCTTCGCCCGCCTCCTCGGCCGGTACGTGCGGGATGAAGGGCTGATCCCGCTCGAGGAGGCGATCCGCAAGCTCAGCGCGCTGCCCGCCGAAAACCTCCGGGTCGAGCGCCGCGGACGGCTGCGGGAGGGCTACTTCGCCGACGTCGTGGCCTTCGACCCGCGCATCATCCAGGACCACGCCACCTACGTCGAGCCGCACCGGTACGCCACCGGCATGGTCCACGTCTTCGTCAACGGCACCGCCGTCCTCGCCGACGGCGAGCACACCGGCGCGACGCCCGGCCGCGTGGTCCGGGGCCCGGGGTGGCGCGGCGAGGTCGCGGCGCCCGCCGGCGGCTGACAAGCAGTCTCACATCCCGGCCCGCCCGGTGAGGATCGGGGTCGACTGGTCTACACTGTTGGGCCGGGACGATGGAACGCTTCGGTCGCTACATCCTGGTCGACAAGATCTCCTCCGGGGGGATGGCGGACGTCTACCGCGCCAAGGTCGTGGGGATCCGCGGCTTCACCAAGACGGTCGCCATCAAGCGCATCCATCCCCACCTCCTGGAGCGGACGCGCTTCCTGCGCATGTTCACCGACGAGGCCAAGATCGCCTCGCGCCTGGTGCACCCCAACGTCGTCCAAATCTACGACCTCGGCGAGGCCGACGGGCTGCCCTACATCGCGATGGAGTACGTGCCCGGCCGCGACCTCTTCCGCGTCCTGCAGCGGCTCATCCACCTCGAGCGGCGCTGTCCGTGGCGGCTCGCGACGCGGATCGTGCTCGAGGTCTGCACCGGACTCCACTTCGCGCACGAGTTCCGCTCGCCCGACGGCCAACCGCAGGAGATCGTCCACCGCGACGTCAGCCCGCGCAACATCCTCATCTCCTACAACGGCGAGGTGAAGCTCACCGACTTCGGGGTCGCCCGCGCACGCGACCGTGAGGAGCACACCGAGCACGGCATCATCAAGGGCAAGGTCCGCTACCTGAGCCCCGAGGCGGCCTACGCCAAGGAGGTCGACCGGCGCTCGGATCTCTTTTCGCTCGGCATCGTCTTCGCCGAGATGCTGCTGATGGAGCCGCTGCGCTCGGGACCCAACGAGATGGCGATGCTGCTCGACATCCGCAAGGGCGAGTTCGACCGCAACCGCTTCAAGCCGATCCCGAAGACGCTGCGGTCGGTGCTCGACCGGAGCCTCGAGGTCGAGCCGACCGACCGCTACCCGAGCGCCCTCGACCTCGCCATGGACCTCGCGACCCGCTTCGACGACACCTCGTTGCCGATGTCGGAGGCCGAGGTTGCGACCTTCATGCACTCGCTCTTCGCCGACGACATCGCGACGGAGGAGGCGCGGGACAAGGAGGTCGAGGACGAGCTGCAGAACGCGCCCGACGACCTCCACCTCGTTGCGCCGCAGCCCGGCGCGAGCCTCGAGCCCGGCCGGCCCGCCGCCGGCAACCCGCTCAACATCTTCGCCGGACGCAGCGCCGGGCCGGTGGCGGTGCCCGCACTGCCGCTCGAGGACCAGCGCCCGCCGACCGCGACCCGCGAGGGCTCGCTCAACGAGGTGTCGCTCTGCCGCCTGCTGCACGAGATCAACGAGGCCCGGATCTCGGGCATCCTCGACCTGCGCCGCGACCCGGTGAAGAAGTCGATCGAGATCGAGAACGGCAACCCGGTCTTCGCCAACTCCAACGTCGAGAGCGAGCTCTTCGGCGAGCACCTGGTCGCCCAGGGCGTGCTGTCGCGGGAGCAGCACCGCGAGATCCTCGACTTCGCGGCCCGCAAGGGCCTGCGCTTCACCGAGGCCCTGCTGGAGCTCGGCGCCTGCACCCCGAACGTGCTTTTCCAGGAGCTGAGCGGCCAGGTCCGCAACCGCATCCTCGACCTCTTCAGCTGGGTCTCCGGCACCTTCGCGCTCTACGTCGACGCCCCGGTCGCCGAGACCGGCATGCCCCTCAACCTGCGGACGCACACCCTGATTCACGAGGGCGTGCAGGAGCGGATGCCGCTGCTCGTCATCCGCCGCTCCATGGAGAGCCGGATGCAGCAGTGGGTCGTGCGCCTTCCGGGCGAGATCCCGGCCGACCTCCAGCTGTCCGGGCGCCAGCAGCGCATCCTGCGCAGCATCGAAAGCAACGAGATCCGGATCGAGGATCTCGTCCGGCGCGAGAAGGACGAGGAGTGGCTGCTGCGCCTGATCTACATGCTGCACCAGATCAAGCGCGTGATGTTCCACGCCTGAGGCGATGGGCGGGCGGCGCACCC
>JALOKS010000407.1 GCA_025456385.1 Thermoanaerobaculales bacterium
GGCTTTCCGAGGGGCGGAGTTTTGACCTGGCGCCGGTGTCAGTCCTGAAACCATGCGGCACGAAAACACGAGAGGTTTTATTGGCGCCCTTGGTGTCGTGGTGGTTCACCGGGTGGGTGGGCGGAAATCCGAAATCCGAAATCCGAAATCCGAAATCCAAAATGACTCAGACAGGATGGGTGGCACTCAAAACTCAAAACTCAGAACTCAAACCTGGCTACAATGCCTCCCGTCAGGAGGATGCTCCATGGATCTGAAGGAACAGTTCGAAGCCGCCATCGCGAAGGCCAAGAGCCTGGCGACGAAGCCCTCCAACGACGATCTGCTCGCCCTGTACAGCCTCTACAAGCAGGCCACCGATGGCGACGTGAAAGGTGAACGGCCTTCAGGCTTCGACTTCGTCGGCGCCGCCAAGTTCGACGCCTGGGAGAAGCGGCGGGGGATGTCGGCCGAGCAGGCGATGCAGGCCTACGTCGCGCTCGTCGACCGGCTGGCGGGAAGCTGAGGCGCAGCGGGATGGCGGAGCCGGTCGTCGTCGACGGACGCAGCTTGAGCATCGCCGGCGTGGAGGCGGTGGCGCGGCACGGCGCCGCCGCGGTCCTCGACGATGAGGCGCGCCGCCGGGTGGCGGCGACCCGGCGCGTGGTCGAGGGCATCCTCGCCGCGGGCGCGGTGGTCTACGGCGTCAACACCGGCTTCGGCAAGCTCGCCGACACCCGGATCTCCGCCGACCAGCTCGACGCACTGCAGCTCAACCTGCTGCGCTCGCACGCCTGCGGCGTCGGCGAGCCCTTCGCCGACGAGGTGGTGCGGGCGATGCTGCTGCTGCGCGCCAACGTCCTCGCCACCGGCCACGCCGGCTGCCGGCCGCTGGTGGTCGACGCGGTCCTCGCGCTGCTGGCCTCGGGCGTCCACCCGGTGGTGCCGAGCCAGGGCTCGGTCGGCGCCTCCGGCGACCTCGCGCCGCTCGCCCACCTCGCTCTGGTGCTGGTGGGGGAGGGCGAGGCGGTCGTCGACGGCGCGCGCATGTCCGGCGGCGAGGCGCTGGCGCGCGCCGGCCTCGCGCCGCTGCGCCTCGAGGCCAAGGAGGGCCTGGCGCTGATCAACGGCACCCAGGCCTCGGCGGCGGTCGGCGCGCTCGCCGTCGTCGACGCCCGGCGGGCGCTCGACGCCGCCGACGTCGTGTGCGCCCTGACCCTGGACGCCCTCGCCGGCACCGACGCCGCCTTCGACCCCGCGGTCCACGCCGCGCGTCCCCACCCCGGGCAGGTCGAGAGCGCGGCCCGGCTCCACCGCCTGCTCGCGGGCTCGGCGATCCGCGACTCCCACCGCGACTGCGGCCGGGTCCAGGACGCCTACTCCCTGCGCTGCTCGCCGCAGGTTCACGGCGCCGGCCGCGATGCGCTCGCGCAGGCCGAGCGCGTGCTCGGGATCGAGCTCAACGCGGCGACCGACAACCCGATGGTCTTCGCGGACGGGCGCGTGATCTCGGGCGGCAACTTCCACGGCGCCCCGATCGCCGCCGTCTTCGACTACCTCGCCGTCGCCCTCACCGACCTCGCCTCGATCTCCGAGCGCCGGCTCGCCCGCATGGTGGACGCGGCGCTGTCGGACCTGCCGCGCTTCCTGTCCCCCCACGCCGGCCTCAACTCGGGCTTCATGATGGTGCAGGTCTCGGCGGCGGCCCTGGTCTCCGAGTGCAAGACCCTCGCCCATCCGGCCGCGGTCGACTCCATCCCGACCTCGGCCGGCCAGGAGGACCACGTCTCGATGTCGACCTGGGCGGCGCGCAAGCTCGCGCGCATCGTCGAGCTCGCGCGCCAGGTCCTCGGCATGGAGTACCTCGCCGCGGTGCAGGCGCTCGAGTTCCACCGCCCGCTCACGACCTCGCCGCCCCTCGAGCAGGCCGCCGCGCGGCTGCGCGCACGGGTGCCGCGGCTCGAGGAGGACCGCTTCATGGCCTCGGACATCGCGACTGCATCAGAGCTCATCCCGACCCTCGGCCCCCTCGCCGACTGACCCGCGTCCGAGTCCGCGTCCGATTGACCGCCCGCCGCCGCGCGTCGGACGCGCGGCAGTGCGTCCTCGGACGGCTGCTCTCCGAGAGCAGGGTCTCGTCGATCCGCCGTCCTCGGCCGCGGCTCGCCTCCGTGCCCCAAAGTCTCACCCATGTACCCGGTCCAATCTCTCACCCATGTACCCGGTTCATACCCCGCGTCCCGCCCCCGCCCCTCCCGCCCACGGAAATCGGCGCGCGCGGCGCGCGGCGATTTTCCGAGGGGCGAGGGGATTTCTTGAATCCTGACCGTGTGACGTGCCAGTTTCCCTCGAGCAGGGGCGGGATGAGCGGGCGGGCTCGAGAAAACACGCACTGGTGCCTCGGCGGCTCAACTGGGTGGGTGGGCGGTGATTCCGAATTCCGAATTCCGAATTCCGAATTCTCCTGCTCGCCTCATCACTCCGCTTCAGCGCGACTCGCCACCGGCAGCCGGCACAGGATCAGGCTCTTCTGGTCCACCAGAACCAGCCCCTGCTCGTCGGCCCCGACCAGCGCCATCTGCGTCGGCACCCGGCCGGGCGCGTGCTCGAGGGGCGCCCACGACGAGCCGTCGGCGGCGAGGCGGTAGAGGCCCTGCGTCCACTGTTCAGGTCTCTTCTCATCACCCGCGACGAGCATGGCGTAGACAGCGCCGTCCGGGCTCGAGACGAGGTGGGCCCGCTGCTGGCTCTCGATCGTCGGCAGCGCGATCCGATCGCGCACC
>JALOKS010000408.1 GCA_025456385.1 Thermoanaerobaculales bacterium
TCCTCGCGGCGCTTCTTGCGCGCGGGCGGCAGCGAGACCGGCCGGCGGGCGACTCGGGGCACGAAGCCGGAACGGGCGCGCTCGAATCCCTCGGCGAGCGCCTCGGCCTCCGCCGACTCCTTGTCGGTGAGCGGGCGCAGCTTCGGCTCGACGATGTCGCGCCGGTACTCGAGGATCTTGCCCTTCTTCTGGTTGAACAGGTAGATGGTCGTCGAGGTGCCGGTGTCAAGCGTGCTGTCGCGCACCACGAGGCTGCCCTTCTTGCCGGCATTCAGGTAGCCAAACCACAAGGTGTCCTGCTTCACGGCCATGATCCTGCCTCCCTCGGCGATCTCCGGCCTGCGGATGTTGCACGGGGCGGGCCGCGGAATCAAGGGGTCGCCCGGATTTTCTTCGCCCGCGGGGCGGCGGCCTCAGGAGTCGCCTGCGGCCGCGGCCGACCAGGAGCGGAGCACCTCCCGGTCACCAGGGCTCAGCCGCGCGTCGGGGTGGGCCAGGAGGTAGATCGGCAGCGGCATCTCGCCCTTCGCCACCTCCTCCCAGATCTCCTCGGCCAGTCGCTGCTGCCGCTTCGCCTCGTAACCGCCCCAGAGGGAGAAGTTGAGCCGCCCGCGGGCTTCCTCGACGTCGCGGGCGACGAGCCACGAGACCGGAGCCACCCGGCTGTACCACGGCCACCGGGTCTCGTGCGAGTGGCAGTCGTAGCACGATGCCCTGAGCACGCTGCGGACGTCCTCAGGCACCTCGATGTCGGCGGCCACCGGCGGGTTGCTGCGCTCGACCGGGACGAGCTGGATGGCCGAGCCGAGCCCGAGGAGGGTTCCGGCGGCGATCACTGCGACCTTCTTCACTGGGGCCATGGCGCTCCTCCGAGGGCTCCGGCGTCGACGGTGATTGTGCCACGGGCGCAGCCGCCGGGGAGGAAGGCCTCGGCCGATCCTCAGTCGCTCAGGTCGTGGTGCAGGAAGACCGGCAGGTGCGGTGGAGGCTCGCCGCCGGTCAGGGCGTTCCACGCCTCGAGCAGCACCGCGTTCGCGGCGATAGGTCGTCCGAGGCTCAGGAGGTAGGCCTCACCGAGGGCCCGGCGGAGGCGCCGGAACTCGTCGTAGCCCATGGCCTCGAGGTCGAGGGCGAGGAGCTGGAGATAGTCCTCGCGCAGCTCGGGCGGCCAGGCGCTCACGACCGTGCTGGGATCTCGATCCGGGTTCATGGTGCTCCTCGCGACGCGCCGACTGCCCGTGACGCCGGATCAGCAGTCCATGCGCCAGGAACGGCGATTCGCTTCCGTGGTCCCGGCCGCGCCGGACCACGGCGCGAGTCTGCCAGACCGCATGAGCTCGCGCTTGACGTTTCGCGCCATGAGCTTGACAATCCGCGCCAGTCACAGAGCGAGTCGGGCTTCCGCGGCACGTCCGTGGATTGCGGGGCTTCGGGCACGATGCACTCCACTCTCACCTCGTGGGCACGTCTGATCTGGGACGCCCTGGAGACCTACGGCATCGACGGCCATGGGGTTTTCTCCGATGCCGGTCTCGATCCGGCTGCCCTTCGAGATCCCAAGGGGCGTTACCCGTTGGCCGCCATGCAGCGGTTGTGGCAGCTGGCAGTGGAGCGTTCGGGCGACCCCTGCTTCGGACTCTCGGCTGCGGCGCAGTGGCATCCGACGACCTGGCACGGGCTGGGCTACGCCTGGCTCGCGAGCACCACTCTCGAGGAGGCCTTCCGCCGATTCGAGCGATACTCCGCGATCATCTCATCGGCCGCCGACGTGAGGCTCGACGAGCGGGAGACCGTGTTCCGGGTTGTCATCGGCGGGCACGCGGGTGCGCCGACAGAGCCGCCGCCGGCGGTGGTCGATGCGATCGCCGCCACCGTCGTCCACATGTGCAGGCTGTCCGCGGGGCCGGGCTTCAGCCCGATCGCTGTGGAGCTCAGCCACGGCGGCGACGGCTGCCACCGTCGCCGCTGCGAGCTTTTCCGGGCGCCCATCCGCTACGGCGCCCCCGAGGTGGCGCTCGAGGTCGACCGTGTCCAGGCGTGCCACCGCCTGCCGCGGGCCAACGCCGCGCTCGCGCAGGCGAACGAGAAGGTGATCGCAGACTACCTCGCCGAGCTGCGGGGTGGGCAGGTCACCGCCAGGCTCAGGGCACAGCTGGTCGAGGAGCTCCCCTCCGGCTCTGTGAGTGCAGCCGCTCTGGCCGCATCGCTGCACATGAGCCGACGGACCCTGCAGCGCCGGCTCCGAGCTGAAGGCGTCACCTTCTCGGAGGTGCTCGACCGCACCCGCCGGGAGCTGGCCGAGCGGTTCATCCGCGACCACGAGCTGACCCTGAGCGAGATCACCTTCCTGCTCGGCTTCTCGGAGCAGTCGAGCTTCTCGCGCTCGTTCAGACGCTGGACCGGCCTCCCGCCGGCCGCCTTCCGGAGCCGCACCGGCGGCGGCTGACCGGCCCGTGGCGTCGGGAGACCCGGGCGCCGGACGCGGGCCGCCGCTCAGGCCCTCTTGATCACGACCAGGCTGACGTCGTCCTTCGGGCGGGCGAAGGCCAGCATGTCGGCGCGGATCGCGGCGACGATGTCCCGCGCCGGGAGGTGCTTGACCCTGCGGATCGCGGTTTCCAGGTGCTGGGGCGAGTACGACCGCTCGCCGTCGGCGTGCTCGTACAGGCCATCGGTCTGCAGGAGGAGGATGTCGCCGCGGCCCATGAGGCTGACCTCGTTGACCGCGAATGGTTTCTTGCGCGGCAATCGCGGGCTGGTGGCAGGCTCGTCGATGTCGCCTTCAGAGGGGAAGATGCCGATCGGCAGCACGTTCTTCATCCGCTCCGGATCGACGTCGACCAGGCGGTCGAACTCGGCCGAGAAGATCAGCGGCTTGGGATGACCCGCCGAGATGAAGCGGAAGGTGCCGTCGTTCGCGATCTCACCGTAGATCATGGTCACGAACTTGTTGACGCTCGACGACTTGGCGAAGCGGGTGTTGAGCACCTCGAAGAGCTTGGCGGTGACGTGGCCCTGGGTCTCGAGCTCGTAGAGGACGCCGGTCAGGAAGGCCTGGTGGAGCATGGCGGTGAGCAGGGCGTCGGTCGTGTCGTGGCCGGACGAGTCGGCCACCAGGATGCCGACGCGGTCCTTGCACATCTGGAGCCGCTCGGCGACCTCCTTCTGGCCCGCGCGCAGGGCACGCTCGATCCGGGCGTCGAGGTTGTGGCGGCGTTTGAAGTCGACGAAGATGATGTGGTCGCCCCCGAGCACGCCGTTGAGTGGGTAGATCTGGCCGAAGGCGTCGATGTTCGGCAGGCTCACCTGGTCGGGAATGAAGTGGACGGACTCCATCATCCGCCGGAAGTTCGCCATCTCGGCCTCGAGATTCGCGAGGCGATCGGCTCGGCTGGCAGCGGTGTCGCCCAGCTCGGTTTCATACGCGATCTCTCTGTGCATTGAGTGAACTCCACGAAGGTTGCGGCGGCCTGCTGCCCGGCCCGCGGCACCTGAGGTAACGGAGATCTAAGTCACTCTATTCCAACGACAAACGCAAGATGACGGCCGCGCTCCGGACTCAGAATACGGCAAACGGCCGGGAGTGGTTCACATCGGCTGTGAAATCGGTGTTAACCACGGTGCAGCGGGCCGGCGCGCCCCGGTACCCACCGCCACTGGTCGCGCCCCCGACGGGGCCCGCACCCGTGCAGGGATCCCGCTCCTCAGCGGCGTGCGGCCAGCCACGCGATCGGCCGGTCGGCGGTGCCGGTGAGGACCCGCAGGGCGAGGGTCTCGGCCCCGAGCGTGACCTCGATCGACCCCGAGCC
>JALOKS010000097.1 GCA_025456385.1 Thermoanaerobaculales bacterium
TGCCCTCGAAGACCTGCAGGGTGAAGGACGGCGTGCTGGTGCCACCGTAAGAGGTGCAGGCGGACCACAGGTCGACCCAGAAGGTGTAGGTGCCGTGGGGTGCGCTGCCGACCGGCCAGAAGACGTTTTCGACCGGGTTGGGGTCCTGAGGGCTGCAGCCGGAGTTCGAGTCGACGTCGAGCTGGCCGCCGGTCGAGGTCGGCCCATCATTGCCGTAGTAAATGGTCGTGCCGTTCGGCTCCGTCACGTAGAGGTCGAGGTCCTCCGGTGTGTTCCAGGTCAGCCGGAAGCTGACGTCGCCGGTCTGGCCCTGGTTGGGGGCGTCGAAGGTCCCGTCGCAGTCGTCGGTGAAGGTGACGGTGTAGTCCTGGCCGTCCTTGCTCACGGTCAGCGAACCCGAGATCGGGTAATTGGGGCAGACGTCGGTGTCGAAGACCGCGGAGCCGTTGACGGTCACCCCGCCGGTCTTGGCGCTGTTGCGGAAGCTCGCGATGGTGAGCTCGCCGCGCACGCCGCCGCCCGAGCGCACCTCGGAGTCGACGCGCCCGGTAAGGCCGTCGATCTCGACGTAGCCGCCGTTCCACAGCATGCCGTGCTGCTCGCCGGTGAAGTCGAGGCTGACCTCGGTGGGGGTGATGACCACGTTGGAGGCGTGGGCGTCGAGACTGCCGGACAGGATGTTGCCGTTGGAGAGGACCATGTGGCTGCCGAAGTCGACCCGGACGCCGTCCTCGACGTGGGTGACGATGCCCGGCGGCAGCTGGGCGATGACGATGTCGGTCATCTGCTCGATGCCGTAGGCCTGGAGGTCGGCGATCACCTGCTCGATCGACGGCACGTCGCCCTGGCCGATGAGGCCCATGGTCTCGAAGGCGGCCTGGGTGGCGACCAGGGTGTTGATCGGCGCGGGCTCCTGACCGAGGACCGAGATCGCGGGGATGAAGACCGAGTCGCCGGTCGTGTTGTCGACCACGGTCGCGTAGGCGAGGAAGCGCGCGTCGGCGGTGTCGGTGGTGAGGATGACGTAGCCGTCGGCGACCGCGTTCGCGGTGACGTCGCGGAAGATGCGGTCCTTCTGGATGTACTCCCAGGGCCGCAGGGTGTAGGTTTTGGTGCCGAGGCTCGCGCCATTGGCGCCGCGGAAGTCGGCGAGCAGGTTGACGGTCGCGGCGCTGCAGTTGACCATGCCGACGTTGGTGCGGAAGCCGCTGTTCGTGGCGGTGTCATGGGTGAGCTGCATGAGCACCGCGCGCTCGCCCCGAGCGAAGGCCATCAGCTCGTTGACCCCCCCCGCGAACTGGCCGTAGGTGCCGCCCGGCTGCTGGTTGTAGGTGCGGCTCGAGGCGATGAGGTCGCCCGCAAGGACCTCGATGCGGAGCGCCGCGGCGCCTGAGAAGCCGAAGGCGGAGTCGAGCACGTCGGTGATGCGCTGGGACCGGCCGGCGTTGACGGTGTAGGTGCGGACCTGCGGCGAGGTGTTGCTCTGGTCGCGCCGCAGCAGGTGGACCTCGTAGCGGCCCTGGGCGGCGCCCGGGTTGTGGAGCTCGAGGTCGGTGCGCCAGTTGGTGCCGACCGCGCCGCTGAGGTGGGCGGCGGCCGGGATGTAGAGAGCGTCGCCGTAGGACACGTCCTTGCGGGCCGCAGACGGGCCCGGCTGCAGCGGCGGCTTGCCGAGCCATTCGACGGTCATCGGAAGCTCCACCCCTTCGCCATCGGTCCAACCGCCGGCTGGCGTCACGGTGAGGACCTCCGGCGAGAAGGGAACCGAGACCTTCTCTTCACCCGTCCCTGCTCCCGTAGCCGCCGCCGACCAGGTGCCGGAGTAGTCGACGGTGTTGTCCGATTCGTTGGTCTCCGCCACCAGGCCGTCGGCGTCGGCGACGAGGGAGACGGTGTGCTGGCCGGCTGCGATTCCATTGACCGCGACGTCGGTGAACGAGGCGTAGTAGTTGGCCTGCAGCGTTCCGCCCTGGGTGTACGAAACCTGGATGATGTTGCTGCCGTCGAGCCGGACGCGCGCCACCACCTGTCCAGGCGCGAAGGTGACGTCCCCCGGACCGTAATTGATGATGGCGCCGTCGATGTAGGTCGTGGCGCCGCCGACGAGGCCGCCGGAGGTGGATGTCCCCGCGGTCCCTGAGACCACCACGGCGCCGCTCCAGCTACTCGGCTGGTAGGGCGCGAGGTTGACCTGGGCACCCGGAGTCGGGCTCGGCGTCGGTGTGCGGGTCGGCGTCGGCTGCGGGGTCGCCGAGCCGGTCGGGCGCGGGGTCGCGGTCGGCGGGACGGTGCCGCCGCTCGCGGGGCGGATCACCGGCGTGACGTAGACCGGGTCGCCGGTGCGGTTGTCGATCACCGTCGCGTAGGCGAAGAAGGCGCCGCCCGCGGTCGGCGTGCCGAGCACCGCATAGCCGTCCGCGACGTCGCCGCCGGTGACCTGCTGGAAGATCTTGTCGACCTGGCGGAAGCCGTAGGGGTCGAGGGTGTAGCTCTTGGCGCCGAAGAAGCTGCCGTCGGCCGCGTACATCTCGACGTCGATGGTGATCGGGCCGCCGGTCGCGTTGACGAAGCCGATGTTGGTGCGGAAGCCGGAGTCGGTGGCGCGGTTGTGGGTGAGCTGGATCAGCCGTCCCTCCTGGCCGGCGTTGATGGCGGCCGGGCTGAGGACGCCGCCCACGAACTGCCCGTAGGTTCCGTTCGCGGTCAGATTGTAGGTGCGGCTGGTGACCGCGACCATGCCGACCGAGTTCGATATCCGGAGCGCGGCCGCGCCGGAGTAGCCGAACAGCGAGCTCAGGACGTCGCTGTAGCGGGCGGTGCGCCCGGCCTCGATGTTGATCGTCTTCTGAGTTGGCGAGACGTTCGACTGGCCGGCTCGGAGCAGGGCGACAGTCACCGTCGAGCGCTCGCTGCCGGGGTTGAGGAGCTCGAGGTCGGTGCGCCAGTTGGTGCCGAGGGCGCCGCTGGCGTGGGCGGTCGCGGGCACGAAGAGGACGGAGCCCGGGGTCGCGGCGAAGGCCTTCTGGGACTCGAGCCGGGGGCTCTCGCGGAGGCTCTTGCCGCAGGCGAGGCAGGCCAGGATGGCCACCGCGGCGACCACTGCGCGGACGAAGGTGCGCAGGCGGCGTGGTTCGAGCTCCCGAATCTCGGCACACGTAGCACGGGACGACGTCATGATCCACCTCCGGAGTACGGTTCGTGTCATCGACCTCGGGTCGTGCGGGCGGCCCGGTTTCTCCCGACAAATCGAGAATAGGAGCGCCTTCGGGCGCTGTCAATCGGGACTCTGCTGTACACGAGATGTACAGACAAGGTCTCAGAAACGGCGCGCGCGGCTCACCGCGGGACCCGGATGGTTAAGATGGTAGGCGGCTCGGAAGGTCGCCGCCAGGAGGGCCCGATGACGACGAGGACCGCTCAGATCCTGCTCTGGATGCTCGTGGCGTCGGTTGGCGCCGGCGCCGGCTCGGGGGCCGCCCAGGAGCCGGCGACCGGCTCGCCCTGGACGGGCCCGGCGCCGGCGCTCGACCAGCTCAAGGCCGGCTACGCGGCGATGGAAGAGGGCAGCTTCGAGGCCGCGCTCGCGCACTACCGCAGGGCGCTCGAAAGCGCGGGAACGGCGGAGCTCCGCTTCCAGTCCCAGATCGGCGTCGGCGCCGCGACGGCCGCGCTCGGCCGTGCCGATGAGGCGCGCGCCGCCTACGCCGAGGCCCTCCGGATCAAGCCCGGCAACCCGGAAGCGCTGCTCGCGCTGGGCCAGGTGGCGAAGGTGCAGGGGCTGCTCGACGAGGCGGCAGCCCGTTTCGCCGAGGCGGCCGTCGCGGCCCCGGACCCGGTGCAGGCGCTGACGGAGCTCGGAGTGGTCTACGAGCTCCAGGGGCGGCACGAGGAGGCCGCCGAGGTCTGCGGGCGGGCGGTGTCGCGAGCCCCGGATGACCTCGATGCCCTGCTCTGCGCGGGCGTCGCGGTCTACCACCTCGGCCGCTACGCCGAGGCCGCGCCGCTCTTCGCCGCGGTCGTCGAGCGCGATCCCGCGAGCGCGCGCGGCCGCTACGGGCTCGGCCTCGCCAAGCTCTACCTCGGGGACCTCGACGGCGCTGCGGGCGAGGAGAAGGCGCTCCGGGAGCTCGATTCCGCGCTCGCCGGCGACCTCGGCGAGCGGATCGCCGCCGAGCGCTGACCCGGCTCAGGCCTCGGCGACCATGGCCTCGATCTCGGCGAGGGCCTTGTCGAGGCGGTCCTTGATGTGCGAGGGGTGGGAGCGGCGGCGGTCGCCGAGCCCCACCGAGGTCCACAGGTCACGACTCTCGTCCTCGAGCTCCTCGACGCGCAGGCGGAGGCCGTGGCGGGCGAGGATGGGTTCGATGCGGCCGCGGTTCCGCAGCAGCTTGTGCCGGGTGCTCCGGTAGGCGTGCTCGCACACCGCCTTGCGGTTGGCGAAGGAGAAGACGTTGGTGAAGAACATCTCGTAGTCGTCGCGCCGCGGCTCGAAGACCAGGACGTCGCGGTCGGCGTAGCGGGTCTCGTAGGCGGCGAGCCCGGCCCCCATGCGCGAGTGGACCAGGGTGCGAAAGGTCTGGGCGAGGACGGTCGGCAGCCCGCGGTCGGCGAGCTGGCCGCGGCGCATGACGCCGAGCTCGACCGAGCGGATGGTGTCGACCGGCACGATGGGGTTGACGCAGAGCACGAGGCCGGCGCCCTGCTCGAGCGCGACCGAGGCGTGCACGGTCTTCAGGAGCACGCCATCGACGTAGGAGCGGCCCTCGATGGTGACCGGGGGGTAGAGCACGGGCAGGGCGGTCGAGGCCTGCACGGCAGTCGAGATCGGCACGTGGTCGAGCCCGGGCTCGCCGAAGCGCACCGGCCGGCCCGAGTCGAGGTCGGTGGCGACCACCACGAGCTTGCGGCGCAGCCGCCGGAAGTCGTCGGTGCGGCCGTGCATCGAGAAGATCTTGGCGAGGTAGGCCCGGATCGGCTCGTTGTCGAAGATCCCCACCGGCAGCGCGCGCGACAGCCGGGTCATGGGCACCAGGAGGTTGGTGTCCATCGGCCGGCGCAGCAGGTCCCTGATCGCCCCGGCGAGGAGGCGCGGCACCCGCATCCCGCTGCGCAGGTAGTGCCCGTACGCGGGCGTCACGAAGTTCTCCGGGACGAAGGGGTGCTCGCCGGGCTCGTGCTTGACGATGGCGCGGCACAGCTGCGCGGTCGACAGCTCGTTGGCCAGGCAGGCGGTGATGAAGGCGCCCGCGCTGACGCCGACGTAGATGTCGAGGTTGTTGAGGTCGAGGCCCTCGATGGCCTCGTCGAGGGCGCGGATCGCGCCGATCTCGTAGATCGAGCCGGAGGGGCCGCCGCCGGCGAGCGCGAGGCCGATGGAGGCCGGTGAGCGCTGTGAGCCGATCATGCGCGCCCCCCTCCCGGACCCGACCCGCTCATGGGCTCGGGGCGTCCTCCCGGTCCTCGGCAGGCTCGTCCTCGCTCCGGCGGCCGACGTCGATGGCGGCCAGCGAGGCCTCGAGCTCCTCGAGGCGTTCCCGCAGCCGCCCCATCTCCTCGCGGGCTCGGCGCACCGGGCCGATGCGGTCGATGGAGGCCTGGACCAGGCGGTCCATGCGCAGCTGGAGGTGCTCGACCCCGGAGGAGACCGCCTCCTCGCCGATCCGGATCAGCTCGTGGAGGAGCTCGTTCGGCAGCAGCGCGGTCCCCTTGCGCCCTTCCTCGGAGATGATCTGAGTCAGCGTCTGGGCGGTGACGTCGTCCGAGCTCTTGTTGTCGATGACGCGGATCTGCTGGCCGGCTCGGATCCAGCCTGCGAGCTCGTCGAGCGAGACGTACCGGCTCTCCTCGGTGTCGTAGAGCTTGCGGCTGCCGTACCTCTTGATCAGTCGAATCATGGCCCGTCTCCAGCCTCGGTGGCTACGCCGGGAGGCTCGCATGTGGGCGCGCGGCGTGCTGGCTCCTTTCTACCGCGCTGCGGCAACGGTGTCAAGCCGGGGAGCCGGGCCGCTCCTCCCCGGGCTCTCGTCAAATTGCGTGAACAGGACAGATATTGGAGTCCGAGCCGGTCGATCCGGGACCGCCCCGGAGCCGCGCGTGTGCGGCGTCGGGTGGCGCGGGCCGATGCCGCGATGCGGCATACGGGGCCGCCGCCGGCGAGCGGTTTCCACCGCGGTGCTATCGTCGCGCGATGGACGAGGAGCTCTTTCCCGATCTGCGGGCCTTCCTCCGCCGGCTCGAGGCGGAGCGGGACCTCGCGGTGGTCGAGGCGCCGGTGCGGGCCGAGCTCGAGGTGGCCGAGATCCACCGCCGCGTGATCGCGGCCGGCGGACCGGCGCTCCTCTTCACCCGCGTGGTGGACCGCGACTTCCCGCTGGTGACCAACCTCTTCGGCACCGCCCGGCGGGCCGAGCTCGCCTTCGGGCGCCGTCCCGCGCGCCTCGTCCGGCGCCTGGTGGAGCTCGTGCGGGGCTCTCTGCCGCCCGGCCCCGGCGAGCTGTGGCGGGCGCGCGACCTGGTGGCCGCCGGCCTGCGCCTGGGCACCAGCCGAACGCGGCGCGCGCCGGTCCGCGAGGTCCTGCGCTCCGCCCCCGACCTGCGGCGCCTGCCGGCCACCACCTCGTGGCCCGAGGACGGCGGCCCCTTCCTCACCCTGCCCCTGGTCTACACCGAGGACCCGGACGGCGGCGGCCACAACCTCGGCATGTACCGGATGCAGATCCACGATCAGCGCAGCACCGGCATGCACTGGCAGATCGGCAAGGGCGGCGGCTTCCACCACGCGCGGGCCGCGGCGCGCGGCGAGGACCTGCCGGTCACGGTGTTTCTCGGCGGACCGCCCGCGCTCATCCTCGCCGCCGTGGCGCCGCTGCCGGAGAACGTCCCCGAGCTCCTGCTGGCCTCGCTGCTCGCCGGCGGGCGGATCCGGCGCACGCGCGGTCCGGGGGCCCACCAGCTGCTGGCCGACGCCGAGCTCGCGCTGATCGGGAGGGTCCCGGCCGGACTCGTGCGGCCCGAAGGCCCGTTCGGCGACCACTACGGCTACTACTCGCTGCGCCACGATTTTCCGGTGTTCCAGGTCGAGCACCTGGCCCACCGCCGCGACGCCATCGTCCCGGCGACCGTGGTCGGCAAGCCGCGCCAGGAGGACTTCTACATCGGCGACCTCCTGCAGGAGCTGCTGTCGCCGCTCTTCCCCCTGGTGATGCCGGCGGTCGAAGACCTGTGGTCCTACGGCGAGACCGGCTACCACGCTCTCGCCGCGGCGGTGGTGCGTCAGCGCTACCGGCGGGAGGCGATGGCGGCGGCCTTCCGCATCCTCGGCGAAGGGCAGCTCGGCCTGACCAAGTTCCTGCTCGTCACCGACCGCGCGGTCGACCTGCGCGACTTCGCGCGGACGCTGGAGCACGTGCTGGCACGGACCTGCCCGGAGACCGACCTCTACGTCTTCGCCAACGTGTCGATGGACACCCTCGACTACACCGGCCCGGAGCTCAACCTGGGCTCGAAGGGCGTGCTGCTCGGGCTCGGCGAGCCGGTTCGCGAGCTGCCCCGCGAGTTCCGGGCCGCGGAGCTGCCGGCCGGGGTGAGCGGGGTGCGGCCGTTCTGCGCCGGGTGCCTGGTGGTCGGAGCGCCGCGCTGGCAGGACGAGCCGGGGGCGGCGGCGCGCCTCGCCGCACACCCTGCCTTCGCCGGCTGGCCCCTCGTGGTCCTCAGCGACGAGCCGGCGCGCGCGACCGCGAGCGCCATGAACTTCCTGTGGACCACCTTCACGCGCTTCGAGCCGGCGGCCGACCTGGTCGCGGCGCGCACCGAGGTCCGGCGCCACCACCTCTGCTACTCGCCGCCGCTCGTCATCGACGCGCGCATGAAGCCGCCCTACCCGGCGGAGCTGCGCTGCGACGAAGGCACGGCGGCCCTGGTGAGCCGGCGCTGGGCGGAGTACTTCCCCGACGGCCGGGTGGCGATGGGGGACTCGGAGCGCGCCCACCTCGACTGAAGGCCTCGAGCTGCTGCAGCCCGCCTGCCGGGTCGCGATCCGGCTCCGGCGTCCGCCGCTGCCGTCGCAGGCACACCTTCAGCCCGATCGGATGGGGGTGCGTCGGGCCGCGGGCGACGGCTGCGGCCGGGGACGAGAGGCGGGTCAGCTCTGCTGTCGGCCGTGGCGGACAAGGTACGAGGCGAGAGTCGCCAGACCTGCAACCGCGATCGTGGTTCCGAGCCAGAACAGCCAACTCCGACGCATACTGCCTCCCGCGGCGGGACGCCGTCCCGCGTCCCGTCTCAGCATACTCCTGAATCGGCGCGCCGTCAGTCCCTGACCCCCCCGCAGCGGAGCGCCCTTGTCGGCCTCCGGGCCGGCGGGTATCCTGAGGCCGGCCCCGGCCG
>JALOKS010000409.1 GCA_025456385.1 Thermoanaerobaculales bacterium
GTCGATGACGACGAGGAGATCCGGACCTTCCTCGCCACCGTGCTCTCCGACGAGGGGGCCGCCACCCTGGAGGCGGCGGACGGCGCCGAGGCCCTCGAACGCGCGGCCCGTGCGCGGCCCGACCTCATCACTCTCGACCTGTCGATGCCCGGCGTCGACGGCATCGAGGCCTTCGTCAGGCTGCGCAACGACCCGGCCACCGGGGAGATCCCGGTCTGCATCATCACCGGTCACCCGGAGTTCCGGAAGGTGATCTACGACAGCACGGTGGCGCCGCCCGAAGGCTTCATCTCCAAGCCCTGCGACCCCGAGCACGTCGTCGAGACCGTGCATCGCATCGTCGGCCTGCAGCAGCGCAGGAAGCGGCGGCGGGAGCACTCCCCGGTCCCGTCCTGAACGGGCGGCGGCCGCTCACTGCGCGCGGCGGACGACCACCACGCTGCAGTCGTCGTAGAGCGGCTCGGCACCGCGGAAGCCGTCGAGAAGGCCGAGCACCCGGTCGTGGACCTCCTGGCTCGAGCCGCCGGGCGCGAGCGCCGCCCGCAGACGGCCGAAGCCGAAGGCCTCGCCCGCCGCGTCGACGCTTTCGAAGATGCCGTCGGTGTAGAGGAGCAGGGTATCGCCCGGCGCGATCACCGCCTCCCCGACCGCCGGCTCGAGCTCCGCCCGGATGCCCAGCGGCAGGCCGCCGCTGCCCAGCTCCACGATGTCCCCGGCGGCGCGTCGCAGCATCGGGTAGGGGTGGCCGGCGCAGACGAAGCTCAGGGCGCCGCTCACCGGCTCGAGGACGCCGCAGAACAGGGTCATGAAGGCGCGCCGGCCGCCGGTGCGGACCAGCGCGCGGTTGACGAGCCGGGCCGCCGTCACCGGGTCGGGCGCGAGGTCGAAGCCGAGCTTGAGCGCCGAGCTCGCGATCGCCATCACTAGCCCGGCGGCGATGCCGTGGCCGCTCGCGTCGCCGATCACCACCGCGAGTCGGCCATCCGCGAGCGGCAGGAAGTCGTAGTAGTCGCCGCCGATGGTGTTGGCGGTGCGGTAGGAGAAGGCGAAGTCGAAGCCTGTCACCTCGGGCGCAGTGTGCGGCAGGAGCTCGCTCTGCAGCTCCCGCGCCACCTCGAGCTCGTCGCGCACCAGCACCCGGTCGGCGAGCTCGAGCACGAGCAGGAAGACCAGGCCGGCGACCGCCGCCAGCGGCAGCAGCGCCAACCGGAGGCCCGGTCCGTGCTCCAGGTCGAGGCCGGTGGTGCCCCACACCGCGAGCACGATGCAGGCGACGAACACGATCCGGCGCGGCCGCGAGAGCTTGGAGGCGAGGCCCAGCATGAGGATGCGCGCCCGGTAGAGGAAACGCCAGAAGGCGTTCTCCGGCTCGGCCTCGCGCGCGTGGTCGCGGGTCACCACCCCGTAGGCCCGCGCGGCGTCGCGGTCGAAGAGACGCCGCAGCTCGCCGCGGTCGAAGCCCGCCGCCGAGGCGCGCAGCTCCCGTTCCGCCCGCCGCAGCCACTCCGCTGTCCTCATCGCCCAGAGCCTACTACGGAAGGGCCCGCCCCGGGTTCGCGGCGGGCGCTGGCCCCGGTCAGCGAGCCGCCTCGAGGGCCTCGCGGACCTCGCGAGCGGCCGCGGCGACGCCGGGGTCCGCGTCCGCGAGGGCGGCCGCGAGCAGCTCCCGGGCCGGCTCCTCCTCCTCGAAGAGCACCAGCGCCCGCGCCGCGTGGCGCCTTACCTCGGGGTCGATGCTGCCGCACAGGCCGCGCACCCGCTCGAAGGCCTCCTCCTCGCGCACCGCCCCCATGCAGAGGAGCTCGGTGAGCACCGAGCTCGCGGCCTCGAGCGCCCGCGGCTCGTCGCCGTCGAGGGCGGCGAGCAGCTGCGGCACGCCCACCCCACCGTCGCCGAAGGCGAGGACCAGGGCGGCGAGGTGGCGCACGTCCGGCGAGCGGTCGCCGAGGGCCTGGGCGAGGCGCGGGCTCCCGGCGTCGCCGACCCGCAGGAGCACGCCCGCGAGGTCCTCGAGGCGCTTCGGGTGGATGCCGGCCGCGGCCCGCTTCAGGATCGGCTCGACCAGCGTCGAGTCGCCGAGCCGGCCGACGCAGGCGACGGCGTTGGCGTAGCGCTGCTGAAAGCCGAGCTCGGCCGGCACGCCGGCATCCGCCGGCGGCGGCAGGAAGCGCTCCGCCTCCAGCACCAGCGCGACGAGCTCCTCGAACACCTCCTCGCCGCAGATGACGGTCCCGGCCGTCGGCCGGCTCTGGAAGGCCTGCACGGTGCCGGTGGCGAGGCGCATCCCGCGGGCCTCGGTGGCTTGCGCGAGGTCGCGGTGGAGGCGGCTGAAGCCGATCTCGCCGCCGGGGCTGCGTAGGCTCCACAGGAGCGCGAGCACGACCACCGCCGCTGCGAGCGCAGCGGCGGCCCGCAGGCCGGCCCCGCGCTGCAGCCCAGCGAGGACCTCCCGCAGGGGCGCCGTCCGCCGCTGCCGCGCCCGCCTCGAGGCCAGGCTTCGTGCGCGCGCCTCCTCCTCGCCGCGGCGCAGCTCGCGCTGCTCGGCGAGCCGCTCGAGCTCGCGCTCGATGCGCTCCGGCGCGAGCCAGCCGAAGCCGCGCCGCGCCAGGTCCCCGACCAGCGCCGCGAGGTCGCGCGCCGACCAGGTCGGCAGGCCGCCGCCGCCCTGCGCGTCCTCCCGCCGGCGCAGGAAGACCTCGAGGAAGGGGCGGACACGATCGTCCCAGCCCCCGCTGTCCGGAACCTCCGG
>JALOKS010000410.1 GCA_025456385.1 Thermoanaerobaculales bacterium
TGGCACGAGGAGTAGAGCACGAAGGGCTGGGTGTCCTGGGTCGCCTCGACGAGGTCCGGAGCGAGCCGGATCGCCTTGCCGGAGATCGCCGCGAGGTGGTCGACGCAGCGCCCGGCGTAGCCCTCGGGGGCGTTGAGGCCGGTGCCGATGGCGGTGCCGCCGAGGTTGACCTCGAGCAGGACCACCTCGATCCTCGCCAGCGCCTCGACCTCGTTGTCGAGGCTCTCCGCCCAGGCGTCGAACTCCTGGCCGAGGGTCATCGGGACCGCGTCCTGGAGCTGGGTCCGGCCCATCTTGAGCACGCCGGCGAACTCCTCGCCCTTGTCGCGCAACGCCGCCACCAGGGCCCGCAGCTCGGCGATGAGGCTGGTGTTGCCGAGTGCGATGGCGAGGTGGAGGGCGCTCGGGTAGACGTCGTTGGTGGACTGCGAGCAGTTGACGTGGTCGTGCGGGTCGCAGTGGCGGTACTCGCCGCGGGCGTGGCCCATCAGCTCGAGGGCGCGATTGGCGATGACCTCGTTGGCGTTCATGTTGGTCGAGGTGCCGGCGCCACCTTGAATGACGTCGACCGGGAACTGCTCGTGCAGCGCGCCGCCGATGATCTCGAGGCACGCGCTCTCGATGCCGGCGACCACCCCGGCGTCGAGCTTGCCGCAGTCGAGGTTGGCGCGCGCCGCCGCGAGCTTGATCATGGCCAGCGCCCGGATGAGCTCCGGGTACTGGCTGATCGGCACCCCGGTGATGTGGAAGTTGTCGATCGCCCGCGCGGTCTGGACGCCGTAGTAGGCCTCCGCCGGCACCGCCTTCTCGCCCAGGAGATCGTGCTCGATCCGGACCTCGGACATGGACCACCTCCGGTGGAGAGGCTTATAGCATGCGAGGCCGCGCAACCTGGCATTTGGGATTTCGGATTTCGGATTTGGGATTTCGGATTTTCGATCCCCGGCACGCAGGTACACTACCCGCATGAGCGACGCCAAACGCAAGACGCTGTACCTGGTCGACGGGCCGAACATGGCCTTCCGCGCCTTCTTCGCCATCGGCGGCATGTCGAGCTCGCAGGGGCTCCCGACCAACGCCCTGTTCGGCTTCACCAACATGCTGCTCAAGCTCATCCGCGACCACCGGCCCGACTACCTCGCGATCGCCTGGGACCCCAAGGACGGCACCTTCCGCGACCGGGTCTTCCCGGACTACAAGGGCACCCGGCCGGACATGCCCGACGCGCTCCGCGCGCAGATGCCGCACTTCGAGCGCATCGCCGAGGCCTTCGATGTCCCCTTCCTGCTGCTCGACGACTTCGAGGCCGACGACGTCATGGGCACCCTCGCACGACGCCACGAGGGCGAGCTCGACGTGGTGCTGGTGACCTCGGACAAGGACCTGATGCAGCTCGTCAGCGAGCACGTCAGCCTCTACGACTCGATGAAGGACCGGCGGATCTCCTTTGCCGAGGTCGAGGAGAAGTTCGGCTGTCCGCCGGAGCTGGTGCCCGACGCCCTCGGCATCTGGGGCGATGCCTCCGACAACATCCCGGGCGTCAAGGGCATCGGGGAGAAGGGCGTCAAGGCCCTGCTCGCACGGTGGCGTGGCCTCGACGACATCTACGCCCACCTCGACGAGGTCGGCCCGCCGGCCACCCGCGCCAAGCTCGAGCTGGGCCGCGATCAGGCGTACCTCTCGCGCGAGCTCGCGACGGTGCGCACCGACGCCCCGGTCGAGGCCAGCCTCGAGATGCTCGCCCTGAGCTTCCCGCCGCCGGCGGCGCGGGCGGAGGCTCTCTTCAAGGAGTTGGAGTTCCGCTCGCTGCTCCGGGAGTTCGGCGGCGAGATGGCGGCGGTCGACCGCAGCGCCTACCGCCTGGTGACCGATCCGGCCGGTCTCGGGGAGCTGGCGGCGACGCTGGCTGCGGCGCCGCGCTTCGCCCTCGACACCGAGACGACGTCCCTCGACGCCATGCGGGCCGATCTCGTGGGCCTCTCGTTCTGCGCTGACGACACGACCGCGTGGTACGTGCCGGTCGCGCACACCACGGGCGAGGCCCAGCTCGGCTGGAAGAGGGTCCGGGAGACGCTGGGCCCGCTGCTCGAGGACCCCTGTCGGGGCAAGACCGGCCAGAACCTCAAGTACGACCTCAAGGTGCTCGCGCAGCACGGCGTCGCGCTCGCCGGCATCGACGGCGACACCCTGCTCGCGGACTATCTCTTGAGCCCCGACCGCCGCTCCCACAAGCTCGACGACCTCGCCCTCGTCCACCTCGGCCACCGCATGATCTCGTACGACGAGGCGGTCGCCGGGCGCGCGACCTTCGCCGAGGTGCCGACGGCGTCCGCCCGCGACTACGCGGCGGAGGACGCACACGTGGCCTGGCTGCTCGACCACAAGCTGGCCCCGGCCCTCGCCACCGACGGCCTCGACCGGCTCTACCGCGAGCTCGAGGTGCCGCTGATCCAGGTGCTCGCGCGGATGGAGATGAACGGCATCGCGGTCGACCGCGAAGCGCTCGCGGCGCTCGGCCGCGAGCTCGAGGCGGGCATCGTCGAAGCCGAGCAACGCTGCTACGAGGCCGCAGGCCGCGAGTTCGGAATCGGCTCGGTCAAGCAGCTGCGCGAGGTGCTGTTCGACATCCTCGGCCTGCCGGTGCTCAAGAAGACCAAGACCGGGCCCTCGACCGACGAGCAGGTCCTGTCCGAGCTCGCCGAGCAGCACCCGCTGCCGCAGGCGATCCTCGACTACCGCTCGCTGGTC
>JALOKS010000411.1 GCA_025456385.1 Thermoanaerobaculales bacterium
GCGCCCGGGACTCGGCCGAGCTGTACCGGGTCGAGGACTGGGGAGAGGGCTTCTTCGAGGTCGGAGCGGGCGGCAACCTGGTGGTGGTGCCCGGCCGCGATCCGGCCAGCGCCGTCGATCTGCACGACGTCGTCCGCGGCCTGCGCGAACGGGGGGTCTCGCCGCCGGTGATGATCGGCTTTCCCGAGCTCGTCGAGCGGCGCATGGAGGACATGGCGGCGGCCTTCGCCGCGGCCATCGAGGACAACGGCTACGGCGCGGGCTACACCGCGGTCTACCCCATCAAGGTCAACCAGCACCGCTACCTCGTGCAGGGCATCGAGTCCCACGGCAAGAAGTACGGCTTCGGCCTCGAGGTGGGCTCCAAGCCCGAGCTGCTGGCGGTGATGGCGATGACCGCCAACGGCGACGACCGCCTGATCATCTGCAACGGCTTCAAGGAGGCCCACTACATCCGCTACGTCCTGCTGGCGACCAAGCTGGGCCGTCGGATCGTGGCGGTGATCGAGAACCTGGACGAGCTCGAGCTGGTCGTCGAGCAGGCGATCGCCACCGGCGTGCGGCCTGCGATCGGCATCCGGCTCAAGCTCGACAGCCAGTCCGTCGGCCGCTGGAGCGGCTCGACCGGCGAGAAGGCGAAGTTCGGGCTCTCGATCCCCGGCGTCCTCCAGGTCGTCAAGCGCCTCGCGGCGGCCGAGATGCTCGACTGCCTGCAGCTGATCCACTGCCACATGGGCTCCCAGATCAGCGACATCCAGGTCATCAACTCGGGTCTGACCGAGCTCGCGCGCGTCTTCGTCGAGCTGCACGGGATGGGCGCCAACCTCAAGTACATCGACGTCGGCGGTGGCCTCGGGATCGACTACGACGGCAGCCAGACCAACAGCGACTTCTCCGTCAACTACAGCCTGCAGGAGTACGCGGCGACCGTGGTCTACCGCATCAAGTCGGTGTGCGACGACGCCGGGGCCTCCCACCCCACCATCGTCACCGAGGCCGGCCGCGCCATGGTCGGCCACCACAGCGTCCTCGTCTTCAACGTGCTCGGGTGTAACCAGCTCGACCGCTGGGCCCTCGACCTCGAGAGCGCGCGGCGCGAGGTCGCGGCCGTCGGCTCGCCGCGCGTGCTCAGTGACCTCGTCGACGCCTACGCCTCGGTCGCTCCCGAGCGCCTGCTCGAGGCCTACCACGATGCGGTCCAGGCGCGGGCCGAGGCTCTGACCCTGTTCACGGTCGGCCTCCTCGACCTGCCGCAGCGCGGCCTCGTCGACCGCCTCTTCTGGTCGACCTGCCTCGAGATCTGGCGCTTGAGCGCCGACCTCGACCCGATGCCGGAGGAGCTCGAGGAGCTCGAGCTGCGCCTCAGCGACACCTACTTCTGCAACCTCTCGGTCTTCCAGTCGCTCCCCGACTCGTGGGCGATCGACCAGGTCTTCCCGGTCATGCCCATCCACCGCCTCGGCGAGGAGCCCAGCCGCCGCGCCACCCTGGTCGACATCACCTGCGACTCCGACGGCAAGATCGACCGCTTCGTCGACCCGGTGCGCGACGTCGCGCCGGTGCTGCCGGTGCACGAGCTCCACCCCGGCGAGGAGTACTACCTGGCGGTGTTCCTGGTCGGCGCCTACCAGGAGACTCTGGGCGACCTCCACAACCTCTTCGGCGACACCAACCTGGTCCACATCCGCTCCGACGGCTCGGGCGGCTGGCAGATCGAGGAGGTGGTGGCCGGCGACACCGTCGCCGAGGTGCTCGGCTACCTCGAGTACGACCCGCGCGCTCTCGCCGAGGCGATGCGCCGCGACTGCGAGCAGGCGGTGCGCCGCGGCCTCGTGACCGTGGCCGACTCGCGCGCCATCCTGCAGGCCTACGACGCCGGCCTCGCCGGCTCGACCTACCTGGGCTGAGGGCGATGGCGGGGAAGCCGGGCTTCGGCGATCTGCCGGCGGGCTTTGACGACCCGGCGAGCGCGCAGATCGCGGTGCTGCCGGTGCCCTACGACGCCACCAGCACCTGGATGAAGGGCGCCGACCGCGGGCCGCAGGCCATCATCGACGCCTCGCACCAGGTCGAGTGGTACGACATCCCCACCGGCACCGAGGTCTACCGCCGGGGCATCGCCACATGCGAGCCCGTCACCTGCGGCGAGGGGCCCGAGCGCCTCGCCGACCTCGTCGACGAGAGGGTCGCGGCGCTGCTCGGCGCCGGCGTCCTGCCGGTGGTGCTCGGCGGCGAGCACTCGATCTCGATCGGCGCCATCCGCGCCGCCGCCCGCCTGCGGCCGGGGCTGTCGGTGCTGCAGGTCGACGCCCACGCCGACACCCGCGAGGAGTACCAGGGATCGCGCTTCAACCACGCCTGCGTGATGGCGCGGGTGCGCGAGTGGTGCCCGGTGGTGCAGGTCGGCATCCGCGCGGTCGACGCCGCGGAGGTGCCGGCGCTCGAGCCGCACCGCGTGTTCTGGGCGCACGACATCGCGGCCGCCGAGCGGGCGGGCGAGCCGTGGATGGACCACGCGGTGTCGCCCCTCGGCGATCCGGTGTGGGTCACCATCGACCTCGACGGCCTCGACCCCTCGATCATGCCGGCCACCGGCACGCCGGAGCCCGGCGGCCTCGGCTGGTATCAGGTGATCGGCCTGCTGGAGCGCGTCGCGCGCCGGCGGCGGGTCATCGGCTTCGACGTCGTCGAGCTGCTGCCGACCCCGGAGCACTGGGCGAGCTCCTTCCTCGCGGCCAAGCT
>JALOKS010000412.1 GCA_025456385.1 Thermoanaerobaculales bacterium
CACGAGGTGGGCGAAGAGGTTGTCGGCGGCGATCGGGGTCGGCGGCGGGCAGTCCACGACGCAGATGTCGGCCGGCGCCCCCGGCGCGAGCTCGCCGAGGAGCGGCTCGTCGAAGAAGCGCCGCGCCACCACCGCGTTGGCGTGCAGCAGCTTGGGGTGGACCGCGAAGCCGGCGGTCGGGTCGCCGGCGCCCCCGCGCTGGGCGAGGAAGGCGAAGCGCAGCGCGCGCAGCATCGAGGACGACATGCCGTCCGTGCCGAGCCCCACCGTGCAGCCGGCCCGCGCCGCGAGCTCGGGGTCGAGGCGTCCGACCGCGTTGTGGGCGTTGGACTCGGGGCAGTGGACGAGGACGGCGCCGCTGCGGGCGATCGCGGCGCGGCCCTCCGAGGTCAGGTGGACGCCGTGGATCAGCAGCGTGCGCTCGTCGAGCAGGCCGCGAACGGCGAGGCGCTGCAGCGGCGCGGCGCCGAAGCTGAGCTCCGAGACCTGGAAGTCGAGGCGGTCCTCGGCGAGGTGGACGTGGCAGCCGCTCTCCGGCGGCCGCCGCTCCGCCGCCAGGTCGAGGGTCGAGTCGGAGAGGGTGAAGCTCGCGTGCAGCCCGAGCATGCCGCGGATGCGGCGGTGCTCCCGGGAGCGCTCGATGAAGCGCAGGTTCTCGACCAGGCCCGCGACCGCCTCGTCGCGGCCGTTGCGGTCGGAGACCTCGTAGCAGAGGACGGCCGACAGGCCGGCCTCGGCCACCGCCTCGGCGATGAGCTCGAGGCTGCCGCGCAGGCAGGACGGCGAGGCGTGGTGGTCGAAGACGGTCGTGCAGCCCCAGCGGATGCAGTCGGCGGCGCCGAGCAGGGCCGACAGGCGGACCGTCTCCGGGGTCAGCGCGCGGTCGAGGCGCCACCACAGGCGGTCGAGGATCTGTCCGAAGTCGGGGGTCGGTCCGGCGGGTGCGAGGCCGCGGGCGAGGGCGCCGTAGAAGTGGTGGTGCAGGTTGATGAGCCCGGGCATGATGAGGCCGCCGCCTGCGTCGAGCGTCCCGGCCTGCGGGAAACGCCGGCGCAGCTCGGTTGCCTCACCGACGGCGAGGACGCGCTCGCCGGACCAGGCCACCGCGCCGTCGGCGAGGACCAGCGGCCGCTCCCCGCCGGTGGCGAGTGCGCCGTTCGTCAGCAGGGTGACCGCTGCCGTGGGGGCGCTCACGCCACCCCCCGCCGCACCCACCGGCCGAGCCCGGCCTCCGCGAAGCGCTCGTCATCGTCCGGCAGCCGCTCGAAGACCGGCCGCCCGCGCAGGTAGGTGGCGCGCACCCTGCCGGTCAGCTCGAGGCCCTCGAGCGGGGTGTAGCGGTTGAGGTTGTGCAGCCCGCTCGCGCGCACGGTCCAGCGCGCCCGCTCGTCGAAGACCACGAAGTCGGCGTCGCAGCCCGGCCGCAGGCCGCCCTTGCGGTGCTCGATGCCGAACAAGCGCGCCGGCTCGGCGGCCGTCACCTCCGTCAGGCGCTGCAGGCTCAGGCGGCCGCTGCGCACGCCGCGGTCGAAGAGGTAGGGCAGCAGCAGCTCGACCCCGGGCACCCCGCCGTAATCGCTCCAGATCGAGCCGGTCTCCTTCTCGTCCGGCCACACCCCGGCCGCGTGGTCGCTGGCGACGAAGGAGAGCTCGCCGCCGGCGAGCCCCTGCCAGAGCCGCTCGCGGTCGGCCCGGGTCTTGACCACCGGCGCGGTCTTGAGCACCGAGCCGAGGCGGTCGAAGTCCTCGTCCGTGAACTCCAGGAAGTGGGGGCAGGTCTCGGCCGAGATCGGCAGGCCCTCGAGCCGCGCCGCGCTCAGCAGGTCGAGGGCCTCGCCGGTGCCGAGGTGCACGACGTGCAGTCGAGCGCCGGTGGCGCGGCAGGCGTCGATGCAGGTCGCCACCGCCGCCGACTCGGCCGCCGCCGGCCGCGAGGCGGCGTAGGCGGCCGGCGAGTCCTCGCCGTGGAGGTGTGCGCGGGCGGTGAGCTCGTCGACGACGGCGCGGTCCTCCGCGTGGACGCCGACCGGCACGCCGAGGCGGTGGGCGTGGCCGAGAACCTCGCGCAGGGCGCCCGCGTCGAGGTCGCGGAAGCTCTCCATGCCCGACAGCAGGTAGACCTTGATCGCGCCGACTCCGGCGTCGACGAGGTTGGCGAGGCTCTCCCGCCAGTCGGGCGCTGCGATCGAGTTGGCCGAGACCCCGCCCCACAGCACGTAGTCGACGAGCGCCTTGGGCCGCACCGCCCGCAGCTTGGAGGTCAGCGCGGCGATGCTGGTGACCGGAGGCTGCGAGGTGCAGGGCATGTCGGCGACGCAGGTGACGCCGCCGGCGGCAGCGGCGCGGGTGCCGGTCGCAAAGTCCTCACGGTGGGTGTAGCCGGGGTCGTCGAAGTGGACATGGGCGTCGATCACCCCCGGGAGCACCAGCGCACCCTCGAGATCGACCCAGTGCTCGCCGCCCGCGGCGGTGGCGCCGCCGGCAGGCAGGATCTCCTCGAAGCGCCCGTCCTCGACCACCAGCTCGGCGGGCTGGGTGCGGTTGCCGTCGGCGGGGATGCGGAGATTGATGAAGCGGGTGCGCATCGTGGGTCAAGTCTACCGCGCTACGGTCATCCCGAGCGAGCGAAGGCGCCCAGTGCCGGAGGTGGTGGCGACCAGCGGTCGCCGCTCTCAGGACCGAGGCTAGGGCATGGCGGCCCCGTGCTCTTCCGATTCCGAATCCCGGGGGCCCCCGGCTGTC
>JALOKS010000098.1 GCA_025456385.1 Thermoanaerobaculales bacterium
GAGCGAGATCAGCAGCAGGTAGGGGAACATGAGGCGGTTCATGAGGACCGTCGTCTCGAGCTTGCCCGGGGTCGCCTCGAAGCCGAGCGCGTAGAGCCGCACCAACCACGGCGATGCGAGAATGCCGACCGCCACCACCAGGCCCACCGCCAGCACCATCACCGCGAGGAGCCCGCGCACGAGCTCGCGGGCCTCGCGGCGCGATGCGTCGTCGTCCCCTCCGGTCAGCTGGACCAGTTCGGGGACGAAGGCGGCGTGGAGGGCGCCCTCGGCGAAGAGGCCGCGGAAGGCATTGGGGATGCGGTTGGCGGTGCGGTACATGTCGTACAGGTGGCCGGCGCCGATGACCGAGAAGAGGGCCTTCTCGCGCACGTACCCGGTGACTCGGCAGAGCAGGGTCACCACCGCCATGCGGGAGGCGTGGCGTACGACGCGGTCGTTGCCCGTCACAGCGATCACGGTAGCACCGTCGGCGACCGCCCCCGGTGGCGGAGACGAGGCAGAACTGGGGCAGGGATCTGGAAGCATGGCGCAGGGAGCGGGGAGCACGCGAGACGGGCAGGGAGATGGTTGTGCTACGATCCCGCCGTCCCGTCCCCGCGGAGAGGAGTTTCGGTCATGGGCATCAACAAGGTCATTCTTGTCGGGCACGTCGGACGCGACGTCGACTTCCGCGCGACCCAGGGCGGAACCAGCATCGCCAAGTTCTCGCTCGCGACGACCGATCGCCGGTTCAAGGACGAGAGCGGCAACCCGCGCACCGAGTGGCACAACATCGTCGCCTGGGGCAAGCTGGCGGAGATCTGTGAGCGATACGTGACGAAGGGCAAGCTGCTGTACATCGAGGGGCAGATCCGCACCCGCAGCTACGAGCAGGACGGCCAGAAGAAGTACTTCACCGAGATCCACGCCGACCAGATGGAAATGCTCGGCTCGCCGCAGGGCGGCGGCGGCGCCTCCCGCGAGGAGGGCGGCGTGGTGGCGCAGAGCTTCCCGGATGACGCGGACGACGTGCCTTTCTAGTGGACAGTCGGACCGGGAGGCGTCGCGCACGGTGAGCTCCGGGAGATTTTGAGACCGAAGCTAAGCCTTGACAGGAGATCTACTTCCAGGTACAACTCTGGTCCCCGTGTCCGGGGAAGGAGGGGTGGATGATCAAGTCGGATCTGGTCGAGCGCGTGATGCAGGCCACCGATCTTCCCAAGCCGAAAGCGAACGACGCTGTCAATGCCCTGTTCGAGAGCATGAAGAGCGCGCTCCTCCGCGGCGACCGGATCGAGCTCCGCGGCTTCGGCGTGTTCCAGGTCAAGGACCGCAAGCGCGGCATCGGCCGCAACCCGAAGACCGGTCGCGAGGTCGAGATTCCGCCCGGCAAGACCATCCGCTTCAAGCCCGGCAAGGCACTGCGAGACATGAGCTGAGCGTGGGCCCGCCCGAGAGCTTCGACGATCCCGGCCCCGGCGGCCAACCCGCCGGGGCCTTGTTGTTCCCACCGCCGCCGTACCGCCCGCGCTGGTGGCTCCACGGCCTGCTCTTCGCGCTCACCTTCGTCAGCACCACCCTGGTCGGCGGCCTGGCGTGGGGCGGCCTGCCCGCGGAGATGGCCGAGCTCGGTCCGGCCGAGCTCTTCGCCGACCGCCGGCTCTACCTCGCGGGGCTCGCCTTCTCGATTCCGCTGCTGACCATCCTCATGTGCCACGAGCTGGGGCACTACCTGGCGGCCCGCCGCCACGGCCTCACCGCCACCCCGCCCTACTTCATCCCGTTCCCGGTGCCGGTCCTCGGCATCGGCACGCTCGGCGCGGTGATCCGCATCAAGGACCCGATCCGCGACACGCGCACCCTCCTCGACGTCGGCGCCGCCGGTCCGATCGCCGGCTTCGTCGCGCTGCTGCCCTTCCTCGCCTTCGGCATCGCCGCCTCCGAGGTCGGCGCGCCGGCAGCCGAGGGCACCTATCTCGAGTTCGCCGAGCCGCTCGTCTACCGCCTGCTCGAGGCCGCGATCCGGCCCGACCTGCCCGCGGACGCGGTGCTCTGGCTCCACCCGACCGGTGTCGCCGCCTGGTTCGGTGTGCTCATCACCCTGCTCAACCTGCTGCCCTTCGCCCAGCTCGACGGTGGCCACATCGCCTACGCCATGTTCGGGCGTTTCCACCGCCGCCTCGCCTGGCCGCTGCTGGTCGTGCTCGCGGGGCTCGGCTTCGTGTGGGCCGGCTGGTGGCTGTGGGTCGTCATCATCCTCTTTCTGCGCCCCCAGCACCCGCGGATCTGGGACGAGGGCCTGAGGCTGGACCCGAGGCGCCGCGTGCTCGGCTGGCTCGCGATCGCGATCTTCGTTCTCTGCTTCGCCGTCGAGCCGATCAGGATCGTTCTCTGAAGCGGCGCGCCGCCAGCGCCCTTCCCGCGAGGATGCCAGGCACGCCGCAATGACGTTGAGGACTACATCATTGCGGGAGCCAGGCACCTCCGGTCAACGCGGGCCGCCCCCCCATTCCTCCGCAGCAGCGGCACCGTCGCGGAGCGGATGGGTAATCGGAGTCTTGGGGGGACGGGTGGGAAATCCGAAATCCGAATTCCGAAATCCGAAATTCGGCAGGTGCTACCCTTCCCGGATGGAGCTCGTAACCCGGGTCCTCGCCACCACCTCGGAGATCAGCCTCAAGGGCGGCAACCGCATGTGGTTCGAGCGCACACTGACCGGCAACGTGCGCGCCGCCGTCGCGGATCTGCCGTTGCAGCGCGTCGAGCGCCCGTCATGGCGCGTGCTGCTCAGCTTCAGCGAGCCGGTGCCCTTCCCGGAGGTGGAGCGGCGATTGGCCACCGTCTTCGGCCTCGGCGCGATCATGCCGGTGGCGCTGGCCGGCGGGAGCCTCGAAGAGGTCGAGGCCGGCCTCGCCGGCGCGCTGGAAGGGTGCACGGCGCGCAGCTTCGCGGTCCGCTGTCTGCGCTCCGACAAGAGCTTCCCGCTCACGTCGCCGGAGGTCGAAAGCAGGCTGGGCCGGATCGTGGAGGCGCACACCGGCTGGCCGGTCGATCTCCGCCACCCCGAGCTCACCTTCCACCTGCTGATCGACGAGAAGGGCTTCTTCGCGTGGACCCGCCGGCTGGCCGGCCCCGGCGGCCTGCCGACCGGCGTCGGCGGTCGCGCCGTCTGCCTCATCTCCGGCGGCATCGACTCGCCGGTCGCCGCCTGGATGATGATGAAGCGCGGCATGCGGCTCGACTTCGTCCACTTCCACTCCCTGCCCCGGACGGACCGGGCCAGCCTCGACAAGGTGGAGGCGCTGGTCGAAACGCTCGTCCGCTACCAGGGTCCGACCCGCCTGACCACGGTGCCCCTGCTCGCGATCCAGGAGGAGATCGCGGCCCGCTGCCCGGCCGAGCTCCGGGTCCTGCTCTACCGTCGCTGCATGCTGCGCCTCGCCGAGCGGGTCGCACGGCGCGCGCGAGCCGACGCCATGGTCACCGGCGAGTCCCTCGGCCAGGTGGCCTCGCAGACGATCGAGAACCTCCGTGCCGTGGGTGCTGTCGCCGGCCTGCCCGTGCTGCGACCCCTGGTCGGCCTCGACAAGACCGAGATCATCGAAATCGCCCGGCGCATCGGCACCTACGAGACCTCGATCCTGCCCCACACCGACTGCTGCTCCTTCCTGATGCCGGAGCAGCCGGCGACCCGGTCCACAGCCTGGGAGCTCGGCAAGGCGGAACAGGCGATCGACGTCCGCGCGGCGGTGCGGGCCGCCCTCGCGGGCGCCGAGAAGCGGCGGATCGACAGGCCGACGCCGTGGCCCGAGCTCGCCGTGCCAACGGAGGCGGCGTCGTGAGCGGGCCCCGCGAGCGCTCCCGCCGCGACCTGCTCACCGGCTGGTTCTCCGCCCTTCGGGATGCGACGGGCGCCGCCCGCGGTGCGCCCAGGCTGAAGCCCGAGGAGCTTCTGCGTCCCCCCGGCGCCCTCAAACCCGACGAGGCATTTCTCGCAGCCTGCACCGGCTGCGGGGACTGCATTCCGGTCTGCCCGACGGCGAGCATCATCAGCCTCGAGCGCGAGGACGGGCGGCTGCTGCCGGTCATCGACCCCTCGGCCAGGCCCTGCCAGCTCTGCAGCGACCTGCCCTGCATCGCGGCCTGCCCGGACGGCGCGTTGATCGACCCGGGCGGGCCGGAGCGGGTTCGCCTCGGCATCGCCAAGGTCGAGCCCAAGCGCTGCGTCACCTTCCGCGGCGAGGTCTGCCGCAGCTGCTATGCGGCATGTCCCTACCCCGATCGCGCGATTCTGCTCATCGGCGGCCGGCCGCTGGTCGGCAGCGGCGCCTGCACCGGCTGCGGGCTCTGCGAGCACGCGTGCCCGGAGCACCCGAAGGCGATCCACGTGATCGCCGAGCGCAACCTGGTACCGGGCCTCCGCGTCCCGCGCGACGAGTACGACCGCAGGGGCTGACGCGCGCGGGACTCAGCCCGCGCGAATTCTCAGTTCTCAATTCTCAATTTTGAATTCCCGCCCACCCCAAAAAACAATCGGTGGGAGGGTGTGAATTGAGAATTTAGAATTGAAAATTGAGAATTTTCAGAGCTCCGCTTCGACCTTGAGCTGCCGCGTCATGAGCTCCCGGAGCGCCGTCCGCGGATCGGTCTCACCGGCCAGGAGGCGGGCAACGGTGTGGATGATCGGCATCTCGACGCCGTTCGCAGCCGCCAGCCGTGCCGCCGCCGGCGAGGTGCGGACCCCCTCGGCCACCTCCCGCGTGGACGCCAGGATCTGCTGCAAGGCCTCGCCTCTGCCGAGGCGCTGACCGACACTCCGGTTGCGCGACAGCCCGCCGGTACAGGTGAGCACCAGGTCCCCCATGCCGGCAAGACCGCGGAAGGTCTCGGCTTCGGCACCGAGGGCGACCCCGAGCCGCGTGATCTCGTGCAGGCCCCGGGTCATCAGCGCTGCCTGGGTGTTGAAGCCGAGGCCGAGGCCGTCGATGATCCCCGCCGCGATCGCGATGACGTTCTTGAGCGCGCCGGCGAGCTCGACGCCGATGAGATCGGTGCCTGCATAGCAGCGCAGGTGGTGGTCGGCAAAGGACTCCTGCAGCCTCGCGGCGAGCTCGAGGTCGGGGCAGGCGATGACCGCCGCCGAGGGATGGCCGAGCACGACCTCGCGGGCGAAGGTGGGGCCCGAGAGGCAGCAGAAGCGTTCGGCGGGGATCGCCAGGACCTCTGCGGCCACCTGGTCCATTCGATCGAGGCTCTCGGTCTCGATCCCCTTCGAGGCGGACACCATCACTACCTTCTCGCCGACAGCGGGCAGCAGCTCGCGCATCACCGGGCGGCTGAACTGCACCGGCACGACCCACAGCCAGAGCTCGGCGTGGCGGGCGGCCGCCGTCAGGTCGCTCACCGCAGCCAGCCCGGGGTGGAGGTCGAGATCGCTCAGGAAGAGAGGGTTGCGGTGCCGCATCGTGATGGCCTCGGCCACCTCCCTCTCCAGGGCCCACATCAGCACCTCGTGGCCGCGCCGAGCGAGGTGGTGGGCCATGGCCGTACCCCAGGAACCACCGCCGAACACGGTCACCCTCACGCCTCACCTCCAGAACTGGTCGTCGATCGTGAGCTCCTCACCGCTCAGCATCTTGCGGATGTTGGAGCTGTGGCGGAGGATGATGATCACCGACACGCCGGCCACCGCCCCCAGGGTCAGGAGGTCGGGCGGGTCGATCAGCTTGAGAATGATCGGAAAGCAGGCGCTCGCCAGCATCGAGGCCAGGGCGACCCGCCGCCACACGAGCAGCACCACGACCCATACGCCGAGCGCCGCCACCGCGCTCAAAGGTGCGATCACCAGGAACACCCCGAAGCCGGTCGCGACCCCCTTGCCGCCCGAAAAGCCCAACCACACCGGGTAGCAGTGCCCGATCACCGCCGCCAGCAGCGCCGCAGCGATCCACCCGCCCTCGGGGTTGAAGCGCTGCATCATCCACACCGCGACCACCCCCTTGGCGATGTCGACCAGGGTCACGAGGATGCCCACCCGCCACCCGGCGGTGCGCGCGGCGTTCGTGCCGCCGACGTTGCCGGAGCCCATGCCGCGGATGTCGTCGCCGGTTCGCAGCCGCACCAGCAGGTACGCGGTCGGCAGCGAGCCGAGCACGTAGGCGGCAGCCACCATGGCGAGCTCCAGGGTCACGACAGGGGCATCCTTTCGAGTGCAGTGTAGACCGCTCCGCCGGGCGCGAGCGCGCTCTCGAAGAGCACGACCTCCGCGCAGGCAAACGGCTCGAGCTCGAGCGCGCTCCCCCAGGCGAGGAAGCGCTCGACCGCACTTCGCGGCCACCGCCCTTTGAGGCGGGCGACCGTCAGATGGACCGCCCACGGTCGTTGCTCGCGGGCGAAGCCCACAGCCTCCGCCGCCTCCTCGAGAGCCTCGATCACCGGCCCCTCGCCGACCACCGAACCGCCCACCCACGCCACCCGGGGGTTCCCGGGCGAGGGGAAGAACCCGCTGCCGCCGAGGCGGGCAGATGGCGCCGGATGTCCCTCGAGGCGCTGGCGAAGAGCCCCGGCGAGGCCCGCCAGAGTCGAACGCTCGACCTCGCCGAGGAACTTCAGCGTCAGGTGCCAGCCGTCAGGCCTGGTCCAACGGCTCGGCGGCAGCTCCCCGCGCAGCTCCCGGACCACGGCCTCCAGGCGGGCACGCTGGGCTGCCGGGATCTCGAAAGCCACGAAGGCGCGCGCGCGGCCGTCGCTCAACGCCGGTCCTCGTTCAGCAGACGTCTCAGGGTGTCGAGGGCCGCGTTCGCGCTCCACTCGCGCACGATGCCGCGGTCTCCCATGAACACCCGCCGATGGTCCTCCAGGACGCCCGGCCCCGCCACCGCCCAGTGGACCAGCCCCACCGGCTTGTCGGCGGTGCCGCCGCCGGGCCCGGCGATGCCGGTGACGCCGACCGCCCAGTCGGCCTGCAGGTACTGCCGGGCACCGGCGGCCATGGCCCGCGCCACCTCCGCCGACACCGCGCCGTGCGCGAGCAGGACGTCGCGCGGCACTCCCAGCAGCTCCTCCTTGAGCCGGTTCGAGTAGGTCACGACGCCGCCGACATAGGCCTCCGAGGCGCCTGCCACGTCGGTGAGCCGGGCACTCAGCAGCCCGCCGGTGCACGACTCGGCGGCCGCCAGGGTCTCCCCCCGTCGCCGCAAAGCCGCCAGCACCACGGTCGCCAGGCCGTCGACGTCGACGCCGGCGACGTCCGCGCCCAGGATCTCCCGAAAGGCGGTCTCCATCGTCTGCAGGCGGCGGCGCGCAGCGGCTTCATCGCCGTCGGCCGTGAGCACCAGGCGCAGCACGCCGTAGGAGGCGAGGATGGTGACGTTCTCCCGGCCGAAGCGCGGATAGAGGTGCCGGATCCGATCCTCGGTATCGGACTCGACGACGCCGCCGAGAAGCAGTGTTCGGCTGAGCCGCACCGCGCCGCCGCTCCAGTCGGCGACCTCCGCCACCAGGTCCCGCTCCAGCATCTCCTCCATCTCCCACGGCACGCCGGGAAAGGCGGCGATGAGGCGGCCGCGCGCCTCGTAGAGGAGACCGGGAGCCGAGCCGCGCCGGTTGCGGAGCGGGCGCGAGCCCTCGACCACCCGCGCCATCGTCGAGCAGATCTCAGGCATGCGGCGGCCGAGCTCGGCGTAGCGCTCCCGAATCCATCCCTCGACCTCCGCGTCGACGGCGATCGGCCGCCCGACCGCCAGCGCCACCGCGTCGCGGGTCACGTCGTCGGCGGTGGGGCCGAGGCCGCCGGTGATCACGACCAGGTCGTGGCGCGCGACGAGCTCGCGGATCGCGGCCGCCACCAGCTCCACCGAGTCCCCGACCACCCGTTTTTCGAGCACCGGGATGGCGTAGCGCGCGAGCGTGCGGGTGACCGTCAATGAGTTGGAGTCGAGCCGGCGGTCCCCCATCAGCTCCGAACCCACCGCCAGGCACGCCGCCGTCCGTCCCTCGCCCATCGCCGCCTCCTGCCGAATCATACAGCCCGCTGAAGCCGGTTTGGATGTCCCTCGAAAGCTCGAATTCCGGGTGCCGGCTTCACGCACGCCGGCTCGTCCGGCTGCAGGGCGCTGCGCTGAGCGAACCCGGCACCCGGAATTCGAGAAGGGTAAAATCTCGGCTCGGCGAGGCGGAGACTGCCGGCTTGCGCGGCGCTGGAGGTTCATCATGGGTCAGACCATCACCGAAAAGGTCGTGCAGGCGCACGCGGAGGGGCTCGCGGCTGGCCACGAGGTGCGGGCCGGGGACATGGTCACCATCCGCCCGCAGCACGTCATGACGCACGACAACACCGGCGCCGTCCTGCCGAAGTTCCGCGCCATCGGCGCGACCC
>JALOKS010000413.1 GCA_025456385.1 Thermoanaerobaculales bacterium
GCAAATGACTTGACAGGAATGTTTCAGATATGTAGCGTGAGGGCAGGAGGTCAGCGTGACACAGCCTGCCGAACCGAGATTGTGGGACTTCAGCTCCGGCCGGTTGCCCTACCGCGATCAGCTCTACAAGAGCGCGTTGCGGATGACGCGCTCGGTGGAGGACGCCGAGGACCTCATCCAGGAGACCTACCTCAAGGCCTTCAAGTACTACGAGCGCTTCTCCGAGGGCACGAACTTCAAGGCCTGGCTCTTCAAGATCATGAAGAACACCTTCATCAACTCCTACCGCAAGCGCAAGCTGCAGCCGCCGAAGGTCGACTTCGACGAGGTCCAGGAGGGCCTCGAGGAGACCCTGCTCGAGCACGGCCAGGCCGCGCTCGTCGACCCCGAGAGCTGGGCGATGGCGGCGGAGATGGACGCCGAGGTCCGGGAGGCCCTGCTGAGCCTGCCCCACGACTACAAGATGGTGGTTCTGCTCGCCGACCTCGAGGGCTTCGCCTACAAGGAGATCGCCGACATCCTCGCGGTGCCGGTGGGCACCGTGATGTCCCGCCTCTACCGCGGCCGGCGCATGCTCGAGCGCGCGCTCCTCAGCTTCGGCCGGCGCTACAACTACGTCACCACGCGGCCCGAGAAGCTGCGCGACGCCAACATCGACCTCGACGAGTTCTTCAGTACGCACCCCGCGGCCCACTGAAACCGGCCGCGGTCCATCCCCCCTCCCGCCGGAACGGGCTCCTCCTTCCCCTGTTCCGGCGGCTTTTTTTCGGCGCGCATGGCGCGCCGCTTCCGATTTCGGGCCGCGCGTCAGCGGCTGGCGTTGGAAGCGCTCCTGCGGGTACTCTGTTGTGGCCGCTGACGCGCGGCCCGAAATCGGAGAAGGGGAGAGTATGAAACAGGTCTGGATTCCCAAGATCGGCGAGCCCGAGGTCCTGGAGCTGCGCGAGGCGCCGGACCCGGAGCCGGCTCCCGGGCAGGTGCGGGTGCGGGTCAAGGCGTCCGGCATCAACTTCGCCGACATCCTGGCCCGGATGGGGCTCTACCCCGACGCTCCGAAGCTGCCGGCGGTGGTGGGCTACGAGGTCGCCGGGGTGGTGGACGGCGTCGGCGAGGGGGTCGCGGATCGCCGCGACGGCGATCGCGTGGTCTGCACGACCCGCTTCGGCGGCTACTCGGACCTCGTCTGCGTGCCCGCGGGGGCGGCCCTGCCGATACCCGCGGCGCTCGACTTCGAGGCCGCGGCGGCGATCCCGGTCAACTACCTGACCGCCTGGCTGATGCTGGTGCGCCTCGGCCACGTGCAGCGCGGCGAGCGAGTTTTGGTCCACGCCTGCGCCGGCGGCGTCGGCCTGGCGGCGCTGCAGATCTGCCGCCACTTCGGGGCCGAGGTCATCGGCACCGCCTCGGCCTCCAAGCACGAGCGCCTGCGCGCGATGGGCGCGTCCGCCTGCATCGACTACCGGAGCCAGGACTTCCTGGCCGAGGTCCGGCGCCTGACCGACGGCCGCGGCGTCGACATCGCCCTCGACGCGGTCGGCGGCGCGTCCTTCCGCCGCAGCTACAAGAGCCTCGCGCCGCTCGGCCGGCTGTTCATCTTCGGCGCCTCGAGCCTGGCCCCGGGAACCTCGAGGAGCTGGGTCGCGGCCCTCTCCGGGCTGTGGCGCATGGGCTCCTTCAAACCGCTCGAGCTGATGAGCCACAACAAGGGGGTGTGGGGCGTCAACCTCGGCCATCTCTGGAGCCGCGCCGAAGAGCTCGCGGCCATGATGGGCGAGATCCTCGCCCTGGTGACGGCGGGCGCCCTGCCGCCGGTCGTCGACCGCGCCTTCCCGCTCGCGGAGGCCGCTGCGGCCCACCGCTACCTGCAGGAGCGGAAGAACTTCGGCAAAGTGGTCCTGACGCCGTGAGGCCATGAGGCCGTGAGGCCGTGAGGCCGTGGGGCATCCAGCCGAAGAGCTCAGGAGTGCGTGGAGAACCTCAAAGCCTCAAGGCCCCAGAGCCCGCTCCTCAGTACGGCATCGGTCGCGCGCCGATGGGCGGGCCGATGACCACCGGCGGCGGGGCGTAGTAGCCGCCCCAGCCGTAACCCCAGCCCGGGCCGTAGCCGCCGTAGCCGACGCCGACGTAGACCGTCGATGAGCCATAGCCGTCGCTGGTGCAGGCCGTCCAGGTCAGGGCGGCCGCCACGACCAGAAGCGTCACGATCACGCGCGTCAGGGTCTTCATCTGGATGCCTCCTGCAGGCTCCCGATCTGGTAGAGGAAGAGCACGGCGCCGGTCGGATCCCGGATCAGGGCGACCACGGCCTGGGCCGGGTGCTCGGCGGTGCGGAAGACAACCGTGCCGCCCAGCCGGGTCGCCTCGGCGAGGGAGGCGTCCAGGTCGGCGACCGCGACGTAGGGCGCCCAGCCGGGCTCGACCCGCTCGAGCTCCTCGGGGATCTTGATGATGCCGGCGCGCGGCGTGCCGCCGAAGCTGAGAACGTGGTACGGCGCCCCGCCACGGTCGTGGACCTCGGTGCCGAAACCGATCACCTCGGCGTAGAAGGCGGCCGCGTCATCGACGTCGTCGGTCCACAGCTCCGGCCAGACCCACGAGCCCGGCCCGGGTGTGCCGCCGAGCGGCTCGCGGCCGGGCTCGATGAGCATCAGCGGCGCCCGCTGCCGGTCGGCGATGACCGCGAAGTGGCCGAAGTCCCTGACCCGCTCGGCGTGCTCGAAGACCTTGCCGCCGTTCGC
>JALOKS010000414.1 GCA_025456385.1 Thermoanaerobaculales bacterium
GATTGTCGAGACCCGCCCTTGTGGGCCGGCGGCATCGGAGCTATCCTGACCGCCGGAGCTGTGCATGAAGGCCGTCATCGCCGTCCGCCGTGAGACCAAGAGCCAGTGGGAGCGGCGCACCGCGGTGACGCCGGAGCTGGTGCGGCGCCTGGTCGGCGCGACCGGCCTCGAGGTGCTGGTTCAACCGTCGCCGCGCCGGATCTTCGCCGACCAGGAGTACGCCCACGCCGGTGCGCGGCTGCGCGGCGACATCTCGGAGGCGTCGATCGTGATCGGCGTCAAAGAGATCCCCCTCGGCCGCTTCCAGCCGGGCACCACCTACGTCTTCTTCTCGCACGTCATCAAGGGCCAGCCCTACAACATGCCGATGCTGGCCGAGATTCTCGACCGCGGCTGCACCCTGATCGACTACGAGCTGGTGTGCGACGAGCGGAACCGGCGCCTCATCTTCTTCGGCCGCTACGCCGGGCTCGCCGGCATGATCGACACCCTGTGGGCGCTCGGCGAGCGCCTGCGCCGCGAGGGCGTCGTGACGCCCTTCGCGGACATCAACCAGGCCTGCAGCTACGCCTCGCTCGAAGAAGCCAAGCGCGCGGTGCGGGCCGCCGGCAAGAAGATCGCGGCCCGCGGCCTCCCCGACGGGCTGCCGCCCCTCGTCGTCGGCATCACCGGCTACGGCAACGTCGCCTCCGGCGTGCGCGAGATCCTGACCGAGCTGCCGACGCGCGAGGTGGCACCGGCCGAGCTCGGCTCACTTATGAACGGCTCGCCCTCCGGCAATTGCCTGTATCAGGCCACCTTCCGCGAGCAGGACATGGTCGAACCCACCACCGGTGGCGCCTTCGAGCTGCAGGACTACTACGACAACCCCGAGAGCTACCGGCCGGCCTTCGAGCGCTTCCTCCCCCACCTGACGGTGCTCGTCAACTGCATCTACTGGGACGCGCGCTACCCGCGACTGGTCACCAAGGAGTGCCTCAAGAAGCTCTACGGCGGGCCTCGGCCGCCGCGCCTGAAGGTCATCGGCGACCTCAGCTGCGACATCGAGGGCGCGGTCGAGTGCACGGTCAAGAGCACCGAGCCGGTCGACCCCGTGTACGTCTACGACCCCGCCGACGGCAGCGTCAGCTCGGGCGTCGAAGGCCGCGGTCCGGTGGTGCTGGCGGTCGAGATCCTGCCCGCCGAGCTGCCGCGCGAGGCCTCGGAGGAGTTCTCCAAGGCCCTCGGCCCCTTCCTGCCGGCGCTCGCGGCCGCGAACTTCGAGGTCCCCTTCGAGGAGCTGGCGCTGCCGCCCGAGCTCAAACGCGCCGTCATCGTCCACCGCGGCCGTCTGACTCCCGACTACGCCTACCTCGAGGAGTACCTCCCCGCCGCCACCAACGCCTGAGCCGCACGATTCAGGTTGCGTCCTGCGCCCGTTCAGGGTAGTGTCGTCGGCGCGCCAGGCTGCGGCGGCGGCGCCCGCCCTCGGCGAGAGCGGTCGCGGCGGCAGGCTTTCAATTCACCGTCGCTGGGAGCTCCGGCTCCCACCGACCACATCTCTATCCCCTGCTCTCTCCGGGCCGCCAGGCCCGGTTTTTTCGTGCCCAACGCAACGCGTCGGGCACGAAAAAACCGGGAGGACAGGGACCTTGGGGTTGGGGCTTGCCGCACGGTATGCGAGTGCGATCCTGCCCCCTCAATCAGGCCGGCGACGCGACCTGCGCTGCGGGGCCGGCGTCTACTCCTGGCAAGCGCATCGGCGCAACGGACGCCTGACACGATGCGGCCGCGGCGATCGAGCTGCAACCGTCTGCGTGCTACGATGGGCCGGGAGTCACCGATGAGCAGCGAGCTGGTCTTTCTCGTGGAAGAGGCGCCGGAGGGCGGGTACACCGCCAGGGCTCTCGGTCATGCCATTTTCTCCGAAGGTGAGACGTCGGAAGAGGTCGAAGCGAACGTACGAGACGCCGTACGGTGCCACTTCGGCGAGGATGATCTCCCGCAGATGATCCGGCTTCACTACGTGCGAGACGACGTCATCGCGGTATGACTCCGAAGCTCCCGCGCGACATTTCAGGCCGGCAACTCGCCAAAACACTGTCCAGTCTTGGCTACGAGGTCACACGGCAAAGCGGGAGCCACCTGCGGCTCACGACGACCGTCAACGGAGAGCACCACATAACCATCCCGAACCATGACCCGCTCAAGGTCGGAACCCTCTCCGGCATCCTGCGTGAGATCGCCAACCACCTCGAGATGTCGGTGAACGACCTCAGTATTCGGCTCTTCGGCTGAGCGTCAAATGACACCCGATATTGGATCATCGATCGTGGTGCACGCGTCTCGCGTGTACGGAAAACGGGGTTCGCTCGTGCAGCCGGGACGGCTGCACCACAAGGCCCGGAGCTCGTCAGTTCGGCACTGTGTCGTCCTTCTCGAGCAGCGCCTGAAATCACGGCTGGTTGCGGAGGAGATCCCACTTCAGATCAAAACGCAGGCTCGGCATGGACTGTAGGGCACCGTGCCCATCATCGCATCCGCGTCCGACCCGAGCCCGTAGACCATCGCGATGTTCGGGTGATTGAGGGCCGCGAGCGCCCTCGCCTCGCGCTCGAAGCGCCGCATCCGCTCGGGATCGTTCGCCACCGCCTCGGGCAGCACCTTGATGGCCACGTCGCGCTCGAGCCGCTCGTCGAAGGCGCGGTAGACCTCCCCCATCCCGCCGGCGCCGAGGCGCTCGACGATGCCGTAG
>JALOKS010000415.1 GCA_025456385.1 Thermoanaerobaculales bacterium
GTTCACGACCCGCTCGACGCTCGGTCGCGAGCTGCACGTCGAGGTCTGCTCGGCGTGCCACCCGTTCTACACGGGCCAGCAGAAGATCGTCGACGCCGGTGGCCGGGTGGACCAGTTCCGCAAGCGTTACCGCCGCGCCTGATCGACAGCGGCAAGAGCGCATCGGGAAGGCGCCTTCGGGCGCCTTCTTTCGTTTCGGACGGTGGCGGCCTTGCTGGGGGCTACCTACAATCGGCCGGCAGTGCCCAAACACGGATGCGGTCATGTCCGAACCGGCGTCATCTCTCGAGCTCGACCGCGCGACCAACGGAGCGGCGCCGCACTGCGTCGATATCGAGGAGGCGCTCGTCGAACGGCTGGACATCCCCGTCACCCACGACAACCGGCTTGGCTCCACCATCATCACCGCAGCGTGTATGCGCAACGCCCTGGAGTTGCAGGGGAAAAACCCTCGCACTGTCCCTGAGGGGCTGGTGAAATCCCGACGACCGGAGGAGAGACGGCATGGCCGACAACAACCGCGACGTGGTCATCCTCAAGCACGGCGAGATGAGTGCCGAGCTCGAACTGCAGCACGGCACGGTCGGCCCGCAAGGCATCGACATCACGCCCCTCTTCCAGAAGACGGGACTGTTCACCTACGACCCCGGATTCGTCTCGACGGCGAGCTGCCGAAGCGCCATCAGCTACATCGACGGCGACCAGGGCATCCTGCGCTACCGCGGCTATCCGATCGAGCAGCTGGCGGAGCGCAGCACCTTCCTCGAGGTGGCCTACCTGCTGCTCAACGGCGAGCTGCCGACCCAGGCGCAGCTGGAGGGCTTCGTCAGCGACGTGACGCACCACACGATGCTCAACCAGTCGCTGCTCAAGTTCTACAACGGTTTCCACCACAACGCCCACCCCATGGCGGTGATGGTCGGCGTCGTGGGCTCGTTGTCGGCCTTCTATCACGACTCGCTCTACATCCATAACCCGGAGCACCGGGCGCTGAGCGGCCTGCGGATGATCGCGAAGATGCCGACTATCGCGGCGGCTGCGTACAAGCACAACATCGGCGAGCCGGTGATGTACCCGCAGAACCACCTGAGCTACGCCGCGAACTTCCTGCACATGATGTTCGCCACGCCCTGCGAGCCGTACGAGCGCTCGCCGCTCGCCGAGGAGGCGCTGGACCTGCTCTTGATCCTGCATGCGGACCACGAGCAGAACGCCTCCACCTCGACCGTGCGAATGGCGGGCAGCTCAGGGGCCAACCCCTTCGCCTGCGTGGCCGCAGGTATCGCCGCCCTCTGGGGGCCGGCGCACGGCGGCGCCAACGAGGCCGTGCTCGACATGCTCGAGGAGATCGGCGACGTCCGCCACATCGACAAGTACATCGCCAAGGCGAAGGGCAAGGACGACCCCTTCCGGCTGATGGGATTCGGGCACCGCATCTACAAGAACTACGATCCGCGCGCGAAGATCATCCGCAAGATGTGCCACGAGGTCCTGCACGAGCTCGCGAGCGACGACGACCCGCTGTTCGAGCTGGCCCTGCGCCTCGAGGAGATCGCGTCGCGGGACGAGTATTTCCTCGAGCGCAAGCTCTACCCGAACGTCGACTTCTACTCGGGGATCATCTACCGCGCGCTCGGCATCCCGCGCAACATGTTCACCGTGCTGTTCGCGATCGCGCGCACGGTCGGCTGGGTGGCGCACTGGATGGAGATGATGGCCGACCCCAAGCACCGCATCAGCCGGCCCCGGCAGGTCTACCACGGCGCCGATCGCCGCGACTACGTGCCAATCACCGAACGTTCCTGAGCGGCCGACTGGAGCACGGCCCGCAGCTCCGCCGGGCTCAGAGCGAGCTCGGGCCGGCCGGTTGCCGGGTCGCGCGGCGGGCCCGACCGGTCCGCGGGGCGGAGCACCACCAGCTCCACCTCGGCTTCGCCGGCGCGGAAGCGGAAGGCGGGGCGGGACTCGCGTCGCCCGGCGCCGAAGACCAGACGTCGCTCGGCCTCCTGCCAATCGATCCGCCCATCGAGGAGCCGGAACACCACGTGCTCCGGTGCGTCAGCATAGAGCCGCAGGACGATGCCGCTGTGGGCGTCGGCTATTCCGGCAGCGAGGCTGCCGACCAGGTGGGGATCGAAATCCGCGAGGACAGTCATCACGTCGAGGGCGATGCGGCGGAGCCGGTCGGCGTGATCGATGCCGTCGGCGGGGACGAACAATCGTCGCCGCTCGGCCCAGGCCGCCTCCACGTCCCGGACCTCCGGCCAGTCGCGCGGGTCCGCACAGCCGCAGCGCTGAGCCGCCTTGCGGCGTGCGGCGTCAATGCTGGATGTCCCCGCCTCGGCGAGCAGGCGCACTGCCTCGTCGGCGATGAGTCGCCGTCGGCGCTGGCGCTCCCGGTCCGATGCCATGGCCTCCTCCGCCCCGACCTCAGAACAGGTCCTGGAGCGGCGCCCCCGCGCCCGCCCCGCGCCCCGCGGCCCGTGCGGCGCCGGGGTCCGAGCCGCCGAGCACGGCAGGTCCCACTGGCTCGCCGTCCTCGCCGACCTCGACCACGCGCGGAACCTCCGTGGCGCGGAAGATCTCGAACACCCCTTCCTCGCCGGGGCCCGCTTTCAGGCCGGTGCCGGGGTCGATCTTGACCGCCACCAGCCCCGCCGGCATCGGCAGCGGGGCGTCCGGTACGTCCTTGAGGGCCTCGCGCATGAAGGCGATC
>JALOKS010000416.1 GCA_025456385.1 Thermoanaerobaculales bacterium
GGAATCGTGGGAGGGCGATGCGCCGACGGTACAATGGCGCCCGGGAGGGCCGTGATGGACGCGACGGGGCGAGTCGGAGCAGCGGGGGCGGTCGAGCCCGGCGGCGTGCCGGGCCCGGGCGCGCCCGCCGGCGGGAGCGCCCGCCGGTGAAGAGCACCGTTCGCTTCCTCTCCGCAGCCGACGTCAGCCGCGCGCTGTCGATGGCGGCCGCGATCGCGGCGGTGCGCGACGCCTTCGTCCACCTCTCGGTCGGCGACGCGGAGGTGCCGCCGCGGACGACCATCACTCTCGGGCCGAACGACAGCGCGCAGTTCATGCCGGTCTACCTGCCGGTGGGCGGCAAGCTCGGCCTCAAGGCGGTGACGGTGGTGCCCGGCAACCCGCGGCGGGGCCTGCCCACCACCCAGTCGCTGCTGATGGTCTTCGACGCCGGGACCGGCCGCGCCGAAGCGGTGATGGACGGCGAGGTCCTGACCGCGGTGCGGACCGGCGCGGCCACGGGGGTCGCGACCGACGCCCTCGCCCGGCCGGACGCGGCGGTGGCGGCGGTGATCGGCGCCGGCGTCCAGGGCCACCGCCAGCTCGAGGCGGTGTGCTGCGTGCGCCCGGTGCGCGAGGCCCTGGTCTACGACGAGAACCAGGAGGCGGGGCTGCGCTTCGCCGACGCCCTCGCCGAGGACCTCGGCTTCCCGGTGCGGGTGCTGCACAAGGTGTCGGCGATCCGCGAGGCCGACGTGGTCTGCACGGCGACCTCGTCGTCGCGGCCGGTGTTCGCGGACGCCGACCTCGCCCCCGGCACCCACGTCAACGCCATCGGCGCCTTCCGCCCCGACGCCCGGGAGATCCCGGGCGAGACGGTCGCGCGGGCGCGGATCGTGGTCGATTCGCGCAGCGCCTGCCTCGCCGAGGCCGGCGACCTCATCCTCGCGATCGAGGAGGGGCGCCTGCCCGCGGGCTTCCGGCCCGCCGAGCTCGGCGAGCTGGTGATCGGCGCCGCGCCGGGCCGCGCCGACGCGAACGAGATCACGCTCTTCAAGTCGGTCGGCAACGCCGTCCAGGACCTCGCGGTGGCCGGCCTCGTGCTCTCGGAGGCCGCGCGCCTCGGCCTCGGCACCGAGGTCGAGCTGTGACCCCGGCGCTGGTGGTGCTCGCCGCCGGGGTCGGCTCCCGTTACGGCGGGCTCAAGCAGCTCGACCCGGTCGGCCCGGGCGGGGCGGCGCTCATGGACTACACGATCTACGACGCGCTCCGGGCCGGATTCGGCGAGGTGGTGCTGGTCATCCGCCGCGAGACCGAGGATGCGATCCGCGCCCACCTCGAGCGCGGCGCCGGCCGCCGCGCGGCGCTGCGCCTCGTCCACCAGGAGCTCGACGCGCTGCCGCCGGGATTCGCGGCGCCTGCCGGGCGGGTGAAGCCCTGGGGCACGGCGCACGCGGTGCTGTGCGCGGCGGCGCGGATCGAGCGCCCCTTCGCGGTCGCCAACGCCGACGACTTCTACGGCCGCCAGGGCTTGGCGGCGCTGGCCGCCTTTCTCGCCGCGCCGGAGGACGCGGGCCCCCCGCGCTGGGCGATGGTCGGCTTCCGGCTCGGCGACACCCTGCCGGCGACGGGCGCCGTGTCGCGCGGCCTGTGCCGGCGGGACGGCGAGGGCTGGCTGACCGGGATCGACGAGGTGCTCGCCATCGAGCGCGCCGACGGCGCCGCGCGCTGGACCGACGGCCGCGGCGTCGAGCGCCGCGAGCCCCTCGACACCCTGGTGTCGATGAACCTCTGGGGCTTCACGTCGGCGCTCGCACCGCTCCTGGAGCGCGGCTTCCGCGCTTTTCTCGGGAGTGGACCGGGGCCGAAGGACGAGTACTACCTGCCGGTCGCGGTGGGGGAGGCGATCGCCGCCGGCGCGGCGAGGGTCGCGGTGCTGCCTGAGGGGCGGCTGTGGTGCGGCATGACCTCGCCCGCCGACCGTGCGGCGACCGCGACGGTGCTCGCCGAGCTGGTGGCGGCGGGGGAGTACCCCGAACGCCTGTGGGCGTAGGGCGAGCCCCGTAATTCGGACTTCGGATTTCGGATTTTCGGACCAGGTGCCCCGGGGCCGTGATGTCGGTCGGCTGCCGAGGCCGCTGGGGCGTCACTGCCGGCGGCTCTGTCGGCGGAGGGCCAGACCGCGGAGGTTGAGGACGATCGAGAGGCCGACGAGGACGCCTGTCAGCCCGGCGACGAAGCCCTGCCAGAAGTCGGTGGGCGGGTGGAGGAAGCGCTGGGCGGCGAGGGCGATCGCCAGGCTGGATGTCCCGGCGGCGATCAGGGCGCGCGGGTCGTGGAGACGGCTCTGCAGCAGCATCGTGACCTCCCGGGGCGTCAGCCCCTGAAATGAAACCAGGTCATGGCCGCGAGCTTGACGCCGGCCATCGTCGCGCCGACCGCGAGCAGGTCCCAGCTCCATATCCCGTCGACGTAGAACCGCCAGCCGAGCAGAGCCGCGGCGAGCACGCCGCCGACAACGCCGGCGAGGCTGGTGGACTTCAGGCGGTGCGCGAGGAAGCGCTCGTCGAGGCGGCTGCCGGGTCGGGAGGCGGTCATTCGTCGGTCTCCAGGGTGAAGATGTCGTCGGTCGGGCAGGCGAAGACCCGCGCGAACTCGAGGGCGAGCGGCAGGCTGGGCACGTAGCGGTCGCGCTCGATGGAGTTGACGCTCTGGCGGGATACGCCGACCTTCTCAGCTCCTGCTGGGTCCAGCCCCGCTCGCTGCGGAGCTCGCGGACGCGATTGCGGACCTGGGTCGACATGTCAAGCTCACTTTCCAATGAGAGTATCGGCCTCGTCGTCGGGTTTGTCAAGTGTCCTTGACATGTCGTGGAGCGCCACCGGGGACGCGTGGCGCCTGAAGATGCCCTCCGGCCTGCCTGCCGCGACGCGACCCGCGCCGCGGTGCGGGGATGATCGTGCGCGGTATGCAGGCCGGGGTCCGGGAAATCCGAAATCCGAAATCCGAAATCCACCTGGGTTAAGCTGTCTCGACTCCGACACCGGGAGGCCTCATGTTCGAGTGGATGAGCGACCCGCAGGCCTGGATCGCGCTCGCGACCCTGACCGCGCTCGAGATCGTGCTCGGCATCGACAACATCATC